>CAZUYI010000149.1:2135-6830 GCA_964624095.1 uncultured Verrucomicrobiota bacterium
TCCTGTGGAACTCGATTACGCCGGTCGCGCGTCGCTTGTCCGCCAGGCCTCTGAAATACGGCTGGGGCGACCCGGATCACTCCAGCAACACGACGATGAGAAGCCCGTACCTGCTGCGACTGCCAGACCTGTGGAGCGCACCGGAGAATGAGACGGCGGCGGAAACGCTGACCGCCATCATCCAGGCCCAGGTCAGCCTCGACCCCCAACGGTACGCGCAAACCTTCCTGCGGGATCTCGGCGTACTGATGTCGCCGGTCACGCCCCTGCTCGTCGGACCGCGGGTCTTGGCGGACGACGAGATCATGAACGCGCTCGCGCGCCTGCCGCGCGCGCGCCACTTCCCGGACCCGATCGGCCAGACGTTCATGAACAGCGGCTGGGGCGAAAACGATACCTACGCGCTGTTCATGGCCGGGCGTCAGACGTTTGAACGCAAACACTATGACGAGAACCATTTCACGATCTATAAGAAGGGGTTCCTCGCCATGGATACCGGAAGCCAGATCGAGGGAAACGCCGACGGCCCCGGCGGCGGCCGCCTGCACCAGATCAACTATTTCATGGATACCATCGCCCACAACTGTGTGCTGATCCGCATGGAGGGCGAGCAGTTCCCGGGCTACTGGGGCGTCAAGGCTACGGCCAATAACGGGGGCATGAACAGGAATTACGGGGCCTCCGTGCGGGCCTTCGAGACCGACGGGCTTTACACGTACGTTGCCAGCGACGCCACGAGCTGTTATCATTCGAACAAGGCGGCCGAGGTCGTGCGCCAGTTCCTATTCGTCTACCCGGACTGGTTCGTGGTGTGCGACCGGCTCGAAGCCAAGGCCGCGGACCAGAAGAAGAGCTGGCTGTTCCACACGCAGTACGAACCCGCCGTGACCGGCGATACGTTCCGGGCCGAGCATTGGGAGGGCGCCGTCTGCGTGCGAACGCTCCTGCCGCGGGACCGGGTTTCCGTGAAGATCGGCGGGCCGGGCAAGGAGTTCTGGGCCGACGGCCGGAACTGGCCGGCAGCCGATGCCAAGCAGCAGCGATACATGGCCGATCCGGCCGGAACCCCGACGCCGGACCGGAACCTGTTCGGCCAATGGCGGATGGAGATCTCGCCCGCGCAGGCGCGGACGCGGGACCTGTTCCTGCATCTGATCGAGGTGGGGGACAAGACGGTGCTGACGGCCATGACGCCCTCGACCCTGATCGAGGACGAGCAAACCGCCGGCGTGGAGTTCCAGGCCGGCGCGCGAACCGTGCGGGTGGTGTTCCAGAAGGCCGGCGCGGTGGGCGGGCACATCCGGATCGCGGAAGGCGGCGCCGTGCTGGCCGACCGGCCGCTGGCGACGGCCGTCCAGCGGCAGGAAGGATTGGCGTTGGCGCAATGACCTGTCCAGCAGGTGCCGGCGCCACTCGCGTTCGCAGCGCAGCGGTTCGCGTGCATGTTCGCGTAAGCGTCCCCGTTCGCGTTTCTCGTTCGCGTACGCGTTCTCCCCGTTTTCCGTTCTCGTCGCCCGTTCTCGTCAACCGGCTCTTCCGCTTCCGGCGAACGATGCCGGGCGACGCGAGCGGACCACGACTCTCTCCGGACAAGCCGTACGCGTTTGTTCTTCCCGTTCCCGACGGCGGGCCGGCCTCGAGACCCGATTCCACTAGCGTCTTCCTCGGAACGTTCCTATGACGCTTGAATCGAACGCCGCGCGTGGCTATCATAACGACCGCATGTGTTCGGGGCGCATCCGGGCCGTGGCGCGCACCCGCGGCCCGGCCTTCTGCCGCCGCGGGTTGGGATCGGGTGCGAGAGCGACATCGCGAACGCAGAGCACGGGAAGTTTGAGTGCGCGTACGAGTACGGAAGTACGGAAGAAAGGGGACGGGGACGGAGGAAACGGGGACGATAGCCATGATGATACCCGGACAAGCGGCGGTACTGGCGGCGTGCGTGCTGGGCGCAGCATGGGGGCCGGGCGGCTTCGCGGCGGCCTCCTCCGAGCGCGCCGGGGACCAGGCGGCGGCGTTGCTGACGGCGGCGCGGACCCGGCTGGACGACGCGGGCGCGGAGGACGCGCCGGCCATTCGGACGCTGCTCGAGGAAGTTCGGGCGCTGCCCGTCCTGCCGCCGGGCCGGCAGGCGGAAGTCTGCCTTGGCCTGGCGGAAGCCTGTCTGCTGGAATCGGACTACGCGGGCGCGCTGGCCGCCTGCGCGGCGGCGGAGTCGGCGGACTCGGACCCGGCCGCGCTCGCACGGGCGCAGCGGATGCGGGCGCTCGCCCGGCTGCAGCAGCGCGACTACGGGCGGGCCCATACCGAGCTCGGACGGCTGCTGGAGATGGAGGGACTGGACGCGCTGGACGGGGGCGGCCCTCGCCAGGCGCGGGAGGAAATCGAGGCGCTGCACGAAGTCCTGGAATTCCTGCCGCTGCTGCGGGCGGACCGGCCGCGGCTGTTCTTCACCGCCGAGACCTGGCCGGCCGTCCGCGAGCGGGCGCTGACCACGGACAAGGCGCGCTTCGACGCGCTGGCCGCTCAGACGGACGCCATCCCGGTCACAACCATTCCGCCCGACGTCGCGCACCCGATGATGGAAGCCGCCTTCGTGTGCCGCGTGACGGGCAGTCCGGTCGTTTGCGAGAAAGTTCGGCACATGCTGCGCGCCGCCCTGGACGGCACGTCGTATTCCGCGTATCCGCGCGTGTGCTGGGCGGCGGCCTATGACTGGCTCTGGAACGACCTGCCGCCGTCCGAGCGGCTAGATCTTGCCCGCGCCATGACCCGGAGCGCCTGGCAGCACTACGGTGGCCTCCGGCGGACCGGCCGGCTGACGACCTGGCCTCACTATTACTCGGCCAGCGCCTTGTATTACCTCGGCCTGGCGTTACTGAGCGACGACCTGGACGACGTGACCCATGTCCGCGCCCTGTCCGTGCTGGCCGCCGGGTTGAAGATGCACCGGGACCGGATCGCGGCCCTGCTCGAGATCGCCGGCGACGACGGCGCGTGGCAGACCAACGTCGAGTACGATTTTTCGACCGTGCCCGGGCCCATGGTGTTGTTCCTGCTCGCCTGGACCCCGGCCGCCGGCCTGCCGCTTCCTGCCGAATGGGCTTATGCGGCGGTCAACCCGGAATTGATCTTACGGATGACGCCCGGCTTCGAGCGCGACGTGTTTCTGCATCTCAACTATGCCGGGCATTCCGGCGGCGCCTGGGGCTACGGCAACACCTACAGCGGCAACCTCTACGAGTGGCTGGAAGCCTACCGGCACCTGTTCGGCCAGTTCCTTCCGGAGCAGGCGGCCATCGCCCATGCGCTGTGCCGGCGCATGAGCGATTTCGAGAATTCGCCCCTGGTCAACCCGACGGTCTTCAACCGCTCGGGCCAGGCCTACCCGCCGCTCCGGTTCCTGCTGACGGACCTCGAGAAGGCGCCGGCGCCCGGCCTGCCGGCCGGGCTGCCGATCGCCCGGTACTACGAGGGGAACGGCCTGGCGCTCATGTCCTCCGGGTTCGGCCCGGCGGACACCTATGCCCTGTTCTCGGCCGGGGAGGGTGGCGGGCCGCCGCCGCGCCGGCACGACTTTGACGCCGGGCACTTCTCGATCTACCGGACCGGCATGCTGGCCTTGGACACGGGCGTGCGCAACGCCCTCGGGCATTCGGCCAATTACCGGCACCAGACCGTGGCGCACAACGCGGTGCTGATCCGGATGGAGGGCGAGTCGTTCACCAGCGTGAGCGGGCCGGTGACCTCGAATGCCGGCGGGCAGAACAAGTACCCGCACGAGGCCAACACCCTGGCGTTTGCCAGCCGCCCGCTCTACGCCTACGTCGCGGCGGACCTGGCCCCGGTCTATCATCCGGACAAGTGCGCCTGGATGACGCGCCAGTTCGTGTTTGTACCGCCAGCCCATTTCGTGGTGTTCGACCGGGCCGTCTCCCGCCAGGCCGATCAGCCCAAGACCTGGCTGCTCCATACCGCCAGCGAGCCGGCCCTTGACGGACTGACCTTCCGGGCCGACCAGGGCTCGGGCCGGCTCTTCTGCCGGACGCTGCTGCCGAAGGACGCCGTGATCGAGGCCATCGGCGGGCCGGGCAGGGAGTTCTGGGCCGACGGCCGGAACTGGCCGATCGAGGATGCCTACCGCGCGCCCGACAACTCGGCGCGCACCCAGCCGACGGGCACCGCCGACTGGTGGACGCGCTACGGCCACAACGGCCACGACGGCCGGCGGCACACCGCGCCGGTCGAGGCCATGGGCCGCTGGCGGATCGAAGTGAAGCCGGGCGCCGCCCGGACGGAGGACCTGTTCCTGCACCTGATCGAGGTGGGCGACCCGGCGGCTCTGGCGGCCATGAGCCCCGCGACCCTGGTCGAGGAACACGGAGCCGTGGGCGTGGAGTTCCAGGCGGGGCCCCGGACCGTGCGGGTGGTGTTCCGCGCGGTGGGTGAGGTGGGCGGGCAAATCCGCCTGGCGGAACACGGCGCGCTCCTGGCCGAAGAATCCCTTGCCGCCGCCGTCCAGCCGCAGGAAGGCTTGGCGCGGGTCGAGTGAACAGGATGGGAGAAACTCGTGGTCCGCTCTCGTCGCCCGTTATCGTGTGCCGGAATCGGAAGGATCGGTTGACGAGCGCGCGCGACGAGAACGGGAGACGGGAAGAGCTCGTACGCGAACGGGGACGAGGACGGGAATGAACG
>CAZUYI010000150.1:0-5366 GCA_964624095.1 uncultured Verrucomicrobiota bacterium
CTGCCCATCCGCTTCGACACGCTGGCCGGCGATCCGTACGAAGACCCGTCGTTTGAAGAACTGCTGTCGCGGACCGGCATGATGTTTATTGTCGTCCGCTTTCTCGACGTGCTCTCGCTCGAAAAGATCAAGAACCTCTACCGCTGCCTGCCGGACCCATCCGTGGCGGCCGTGGCCATTTTCATTCTGCGCGACCCGGGCGAAGTGGATTTCAAGATCAGTTGCCCGTCCTGCGGCCAGAAACTCTGGCTGCGCGACACGGATGTCGGCAAGCGCGGCCGCTGCCCGAATTGCACCAAGCCCTTCGTGATCCTGTCGCAGGCCGACCACCTCAAGAGCCAGATCATGCTCCCGGACAAGGTCCGGATATTCACCGTGACGCGCCGGCAGCCGGAGTCCCTCCAGCCGGCCCTGCTCACCCTGTTCGGAGTCCCGGGCCTGACCCCGTCCGACCACGACGCGAACCTCGAAGCGCTGAAAAACGTCACCGTCCGCATCCAGATCCAGGATGCCTGATCGCCCTGCCGAGGAGGCCGGCCATGAACACTCCGCGTTGGATGAGCCTGGGCGCCGCCGCGGCGGCCTGCCTGGCGTTGACCCTGGCTGGCTGCGGCGAACCGGGCCGGCGTGACGACCTGCTCGTGCGGCTCTCGCCCAAACTCACGATGCGGTTCACCCGGATTCCTTCGCTCGGACTCTATGCCGGCACCTTCGAGGTCAACAACCGCCAGTACCGCGTCTACAACCCGGACCATCGCAGCGGGGAGCACCAGGGCTTGACCCTCGACCAGGACCTTCAGCCTGCCGTCCAGGTGTCGTGGACCGAAGCCCAAGCGTTCTGCGAGCGGCTGACCCGCGAGGCCGGCAACGGCCAATGGCGGTTCCGGCTGCCGACGGAGCGGGAATGGGAGGCGCTGGCCTCGTGCGGTGGGACGGCCGAGTATCCCTGGGGGACCGCGCCGCTGCCGCCGAAGTCCTGGAACTATTTCGGCCTGGAAAATCACGTCGTCGGCCAAAAGCTCAACCGCCGCGACGGCTACCGCGTATCGGCGCCCGTGCGCAAGAGCGGCGCCAACCCCTGGGGCTTGTACGGAATCGGGGGCAACGTCTGGGAGTGGTGTCAGGATGCCGACCCGGACGATCCGGAGTCGCGGGTGCTTAAAGGCGCATCGTGGGCGGACAGTCCGCCGCTGTTCCTCAAGATCTCCCGGCGCAGCAGCTATACCCCGGACTACAAGGCATCCGGCATCGGATTCCGCGTGGTGGCCGATCCCGTCGGCGCGCCGGCGCCCGGCCCGTAACGTCGGCTTCAGGCCGGTGGGCCGGACAGGCGCCTGAGCAGGGCGTTAAAGCGGGGATCGGTCTTGAGCGAGTCCAGGTCGCGGTCAGATCGCATCCCGTGCGCGTCCCGGTAGCCCAGGGCCACGGCGTGGTCCAGGGAGTCGAACGCCTGGTCCGCGCGGCCGAGCCGCGCGTAGCTGCAGGCCAGGTTGTACCAGACCAGCGGCTTCTCGGGGCAGGCCCGCGCGAGCGTCAGGTCCACCCGCAACCCGTCTTCGAGAAAGCCGCCCGCCGCGAGCACATCGGCCAGCTCCGCGAGGATGTCCGGATCGTCGGGACAGCGGCGCGCCAGCCCCTCGAAAAACGCCCGCTCCACAAGGCCGTCGCGCGCGCTCGTCCGGGCGCCGCGGCTCATGACCGGCCAGCGAGCGGCACGAGGGCCAGCGCGTTCCCGGAGAAGAGTTTGGCCCGGACCGTTTCGGGCAGGTCCAGCCCGTTGAGAAATTCCTGGTGCTGGTTGTCGAAGCAATCCCGGGCATAGAGGTAGCGATCCTGGAACTCGAGCAGGAACTCCCGGGCAAAGACCGGATCGCGCTTCAGCGCGTTCAGCCCGGATCCGGCCGACCCATCGCAGTACAGGTTCGGGCACGCGCGCAGCAGGGAGACGATTTTCCCGCCCGGCATCACCTTCCCCTTGGGATACGAGAGCTTGTCATACTGGTCGTCTCCCGAAAGGTGCGACCAGAACCCGGGCGCATGCCCCAGGAAGATGGTTTCCGGGCACGCCCGCACGGCGCGCTCGAGCGCGTCGAATCCGCCCCCGTACCAGTAGGACGACCGCGGGAACGCGGTACCCCGGTCGATGGCATAGTCCAGGTGCACCGTAACGGGGAGTTTCTTCCGGCCGCAGAACCGGAACAGGCGCAAGGCATCCGGATCGTCGTAGCTCATTCTCAGCTTGAGCTCGCCGCACAGGCGGACCCCGTAGGTCTCGATCATGCCGTCGAGCCGCTCAATGGCTTCCGGCCGGTGCGGATCGGGCGCATAGCCAAGGACGAACCGGCCCGGCGCCCGCTCGGCGTAGGACACGCACCGCTCGAAGGGAATCGGGCCGGGGCCGCCTATGGCCGGATGGGCGCTCCACCGCGGCGCGTGGTCATCGGGCGGACATTCCCAGTTCAACAGCCAGGCGACATCAATCCCGTACCGGTCCATGTTGGCCAGGACCTGGTTCAGGCCGTGTCCCAGCCAATCGGGGTGATTATGGCAGTCTATAATCATGGGATCTCCCGGATCGGAGCCGGCCTAGCGGGCGGCTGCGTTGCTGACCTTGCGAAGGATGGCGACCATGTCCGCGGCGTCCGATGCCGACCAGCTTTCGCGGACCACGAGATCGAAGTGGGCGTCGAGCGCGGCCAGGGCATGGGGACAGGGAAAAGCGCGGTCGGGATCGCCCGTGTACTGCGGCGCCGTCCACGGCAGGCTGCTCGAACCGAACACGCGGCGCCGGCGGTACCAGTCCTGCATGTGGCAGGGATTGCAGTAGCGGGACCGGACCAGCAGCCCCTCGGCGGCCAGCGCGTCGCAGAAGGTCTGCTTGTCGCACGACACGGCGTCCGGATGAAAGCGCAGCCGCAGGTACCAGTAGCTCGGACGGGCCCCGCGCAGCGGCGCCGGGATCGAGACCGCCCGCAGCCCCTTGAGTCCCAGCGCGATGCGCCGGACCAGCGCGCGCCGCCGCTCGACGATCGAAGGCAGCTTGCGCAACTGCACGCGGCCCATGCAGCAGGCCAGCTCGTTCGAGTTCAGGTTGAGCGACGCCAGCACGTTGTCCGTTCCGGCGGGCAGGTTGAACGGCTTGCCGCGGTCGGCCGCGCGGCGCGCGGCCCAATAGCGGGCCTCGCTCCGGGTGAACACCACGCCGCCCTGACCGCCCGTACAGTGGTGTTTGCCGAACATCGTGGAGAACGCTGCGATCTCCCCGAACGTCCCCACCGGACGCCCGCCCAGCAACGCCCCGTGCGCCTGGGCGCAATCCTCCACCACCGGCAGCTTACGCCGGCGAGCCACCGCCAGAATGCCCGGCATATCGGCCGGCTCGCCAAAAATGTGCGCCACCACGATCGCGCTCGTGCGCGGCGTGATGACCGCCTCGATCTCCTTCGGACCCGGGGCGAACCGGCCCGGCGCGGCATCCGCAATGACCGGGATGCAGTTCATGAGCGGAATCGGCATCACGCCGCCCATATCCGTGATCGGGCCGACGATCACTTCGCTGTACGGTTCCAGGTCCAGGGCGCGCAGGGCCACGTACACGGCCGCGGTGCCGGAGTTGACCGGATCGGCGTAGCCGCCGCCGAGCGAGGCGGCAAACTCGCGTCCATAGGCCGTCTCCTCGTCCCCGTTGTACCCGAACGCATTGCCCGAGGCGATGGCACGGTCGAACAGGGCATCCACCGCCTGCTTTTCCTCCAACCCGATCAGATGACGCCCCGGCCAGGGGTTTGTCCGGAGCTTGGGTCCGCCGTACAGCGCCAGCCGGGCGCGGGCCGATTTTTTCATACCGCGCATTCCTTTCGTTCGTCCACAGACGCCCAGCGATTCAACCAATCGGAACCGCGCCTGTCAATCCCCAAAGCGCGCCGGTGGGGTTGTACGCCGGAGGAAAGGGGGCGTTCCCGCGTTCGTGTGCCGCGGGCCGCACCCCTGTTCGGCTCCTGCCGGGCACGCCTGCGGAAAGCTCCGCGGCTGGACAGCGGCCTCGCGCGGGATTCGCGTTGGCGGTTGCGTTGCGTGGCCTGGCGGCGTATAGTGGCGGCGAGACGGGGCGGCGTGCACGTCCCCCGCGGGAGGCGGACCATGGCCATTGCCCTCAGTGCCCTCGAAGCCCGCGTGCTGGGCTGTTTGATCGAAAAATCCGTAACCACCCCGGATTACTATCCTCTGACGCTCGCGGCCCTGACCGCCGCCTGCAACCAGATCTCGAACCGCGATCCGGTACTGAAGGCGGACGAGAAGGACGTCGTGCGGGCCCTGGATGGGCTGCGCGAGAAACAGTGGGCCGCCGCCGTGGCACTGGCCGGCAGCCGGGCGCCGAAGTACCGGCACACGCTGGCCAATCGCCTGGCACTTTCCCCGCTGCAGCAGGCGGTGCTCTGCGAACTGATCCTGCGCTCGCCGCAGACGGCCGGCCAACTGCGCGGGCACGCCGCGCGCATGGCGCCGGTGTCCGACGGGGCCGAGATCCAGCGGACGTTGGACGAACTCATGGCCTGGCCGGACGGCCCGCTGGCCGCCCGGCTGCCGCGTCAGACAGGCCAGCGGGAAGAGCGCTACGCGCACCGATTATGCGGGGACCCGCCGAATCCGCCGGCCGCGGCGGCGCCTGGCCCGGAACCGGCGCGGGTGGCCGTCATGGCCGAGAACGAGCGGCTGACCGAGTTGGAAACGCGGGTGGCGTCGTTGAGCGACGCGCTGGCCGAGTTGGACGCCCGGTTCAGAGATTTTACGAAGCAGTTCCAGTAACAGCCGGCACGGGGAGCGCGCACCGCCGCGTATCGCAGGCCCCGCAGGCGCCGGGCGCGCACAGCAGGAAATCCGGATCGCGGGCGAGGACCTTCGCAACGAGGTCCAGCAACGGCCGGGCCGGCAGGACCGTGACGACAGCGGTCCCGAGCGGATACGCCGACAGCCAGCCTTCCTGGCGGGCCATGGGCTCGAGCCGGTCAAAGGAGGCGCTGCAGCCGGGCACCTCGCGCTGAGGGACCTCGCGAATTCGCCCGCCGGGCGCGACCACCCTGGCGCGGGGCGCCCAGCCGGCGTGCCTCCAGCAGAAGACGGCGCGGTAATAGACGTTGGCCAGCGCCTCGCCCACGTGGATCAGCGACAGGCTGGTTAATCCGCACCCGATCAACAGGATGCGGGCGTCACGCGCGGCCATGCGGTGAAACGGCGAATCTTCGCCCAGCGCCGGACGGCGCTCGTGCCCCGCCACCAGGCCGGCGGCTTCCCGGCCCCAGGCGGCAACCGAATGGGTGGGATGCAGGCTGCGCCGGGCCTCCGGGCGTTTGCGGAAGGTTTCGGGA
>CAZUYI010000150.1:5376-6763 GCA_964624095.1 uncultured Verrucomicrobiota bacterium
GCAGGCTGCGGGCCGTGCCGGGCCGGGTCCGGAAGACTTCTGTCAGGGCGCCGGTCCGCGATACGCTCGCGGCCGGATCGAAGGGCGGATACTCAGGGCGTCCGGCAAAGGAATATGTGAAGACCGGCATGGCCAGTAGCCCCGTCTCGCCGATCGTCTCCTCGATGAGATCCAGCAAGGCCGCGGGACCGCCGGGAATCGGCCCGATGCTTTTGAGCGACGCATGGACGATCAGGCGGGCGCCCAGATCCAGGCGCATGGCCTTGAGCTGGGTCCGCAGACGTTCGAGGGAAATGGCCATCGGGCTCGTCCCCGGCCGACGGGCGCGTTTCGCTGTTCCGGTTCGCGGACGCCCGGCTGCTGGCGGCCAGGCCGCAGGACGGGCCCTTGAACCTGCTCCCGAAAGGATTCGAACCTTCACCTCGTTAGAGACATGGTCCTAAGCCATGCGCGTCTGCCAGTTCCGCCACGGGAGCGCGTGTCGAAAAGGCCATCGGCGCCCGCACCGCGGGTCTCGCGGAGGGCATCCGGAACCCGGACCGGTCCTCGCCCGTCACGGCGCTTCGCGCAGGGCCCGTTCATAGGCCTTGAGGGTGGCCAGTTCGCGGGGCAAATGTACATCCCAGGGATCGCTCCAGTTGATCCACTCGCCGCTTAAAAACCCCCGGTACGGCAGGGACGCCAGGCATTCGAGGGCCCGGCGATGATCCACCATCCCCTGCCCGATCGGCACCAGGCAGGACGGCTCCCGCAGGCCGTCATGCATGTGCACGTGCCGGATCCAGGGCTTTAACGCCGCGAAGGCCTCGTCCATGGTCGCCTGTCCCCGCTTGACCGGGTGCATCAGATCCCAGTTGACCCCGATCGCCGGGTGGTTGACCCGCCGCATCACCGCCGCCACGTCATCCGGGCGGCACCAGGAATCGTGGGTTTCCATGCAGACGGTCACGCCGCGCGTCCGGGCCTGGTCGGCCAGGGAGCACAACGCGCCCGCCACGTTGTCAACGGCCGCTTCACGCGTTTGCCCCTCGGGCATCGCGCCGCCGAACACGCGAAGAGACGGCGCCCCGACGTCGGCCGCCAGGTCTATGCAGGCGCGGGCATGCGCCACGTTGGCGGCCGTTACATCCGGATTGGCGAAGACGCAGGACGTGGCGAGGGCCGCCAGTTCTATCCCGCCGGCCTCCAGTTCCCGGCGCGCGGCCTGGCGCTGAGCGGGCGAGGCGCCGGTCTCGATCCCGTGGGCATGGCGTGCATCCAGGCGCGGCTCGATCCCGTCGTAGCCGAACCGACGGGCCGTCGCGATCAGCTCCGCCAGCGTCATGTGCGGGCAGGAAAAACTCATGAACGAGTACTTCATGTCAGGAGGGACTCCAAAATGGGGTCG
>CAZUYI010000151.1:0-6760 GCA_964624095.1 uncultured Verrucomicrobiota bacterium
CGAGCTGCAGGTGCACGGGCGCGGGAATGAGGGCGGGCGCCTCCGCGGCGGGCGCCGGCCGCGCGGGCGCCAGGAACAGGACTCCCGCGACGGCGGCCGCCGCCGACGCGGGGATGAAGGGCCGGACGGCCCGTCTGTGTGGGTTCATCGGTTTTTTCCGTATGGCTGCCCCGCTTTCTCTTTTCCGGCTCTTCACGGTCGCTCCAAGCGCGTTGTTCTCCTTTACCCTTGACACGCCGCCTGTAAAGTCCAGAACTCCAAGAATTTCGGACTGACCCCTTGTTTTGTTTATCGCGAGGTGAACTCAACCCTAGCCGGCGCACTCAACGGAGCCGAAACAGGATGCCCTCGGGCAGGTACTCGCAGGCGCCTATGTCTGCCTGCCCGCTGAAACGGTCCCGCCGCGGGCGCCCGGCCAGGTCCAGTGCGTTCTCCATCCACGCCTCGTTCGTGCCCGCATTGACGCACGGGGAACCGGCGGTCAGCCGGAAATCCGCGCCCGGAAAGTCCCGGAACCCGGGTTCGTCCGGAATGTTATCCTGCTCGGCCGGCAGGGACAGGGGAATGCAACAATGGAACACGTTGCCGGTGAGGGCGGTCGAAGAGAGCGCCAGGTCCTTGACGGAAGCCGAGTCGTTGGAATGGATGATGCTGTTGATCAGGGTCCCGCTAACCATATAGAACCCGCCGCCGCTGACACTCGAGCGGTTGCTCGTGATGGTGCAGGCCGACACGACAAACCCCGTATTAGCCGCCGTATTTAAATGGCAGATGCCGCCGCCATTGCCGCCGGCAGCCACGTTATCGTAGATCAGGCAATTGACGATTTCACACGCGCCGGTCGGATTCGAGGGCAGGACATTCACGATCCCGATTCCGCCGCCGTAGGTCTTCGCCGTGTTGGCGCAAATCTCGCAGTTCCGGATGGTCGGCCACGCGCGATAGCCGGATATGTCAATGCCGCCCCCGGACGTTACGTTGCACCCGTTCCCGCGGATCACGCTGTTCGAGATCACGTAGTCAGCCCCGCCCAATACCAGCCCGCCGCCCCGGCGATACGCCGTGTTGCTCTCCACGGTGGACCCGGCCAGCATGGTCAAATAGGCGCCGCCGCCGAGATTGCCCGAATTGCCGCGAAGCACGCTATCCTTGACTATGACTGTTATGCCGCCATGCAGCCCGCCGCCCCGGCCGGGCGTGTCGCTGCCGTCAATCCCGGCATAATAGGGAATGGCGTTCCCCTCGACCACGCACCCCGTGATCGTGGCGCCGCCGGAAACCATGAAGCCGCCGCCATGCAACACCGCCTGGTTCGACGCCACCGTGGTGTCCGAAACGACGACCCGGGCCGAGTCGGCCGCACTTTGAAAGAGGTAGAAGCCCCCGCCGTAATTCAGGCTGTAATTGTTCGAAATCAGGCAGCCGTGGATGAGGTAGAGCGACGCGCTGACGGAATCGTGAATGCCGATCCCACCGCCGCCGCTCTGCCATTGATAGCCCGGTCCGTGTTTGCTCAATACCGAGTTGTCGGCAATCGTGCAGTCGCTGAGCACGCCGCCATTCCAGAGCATGACCCCGCCGCCCCGGCTCTGGCCGTACGAACTGGGCGTCGGGTTGGTGAACGCCACGTTCTCGCGCACCGTGCACGCGGTGACCAGCCCGCCGTTCGTGATGAAGAGGCCGGCGCCGTGCACGGCGCTGTTCCCGGTTACCAGGCAGTTGCTCACGGTTCCCCCGCCGGCCACGTAGACACCGCCGCCCCGCAGCGAGTTCGTGCCGTTACGGATCGTGAACCCGGCCAAGGCCGCGTCCGCGTGCCGCAACCAGAAGCAGCGCGTTTGGAAGGTCCCATCCACGATCGTGCCGACCGGGTCCAGCTCCCCGCCGGCCCAGCTCCGCACGAGGATGTTGTTGGTCAGCACGATCTCCTTGGAAAGCGTGTACGTCCCGTTCGAGACATACACCGTGTACGGGCCCGGGCCATCCGCCTGCGCCACCGCGTTGCTGATCGTTTTGTAAGCTTCGGGCCAGTTCGTGCCGCTGCTGCTGTCCGAGCCGTTCGTCGCCACGTAGTAGAACTCCGCCGCCCGGCCCGTCAGGGCCATGGCCGTCACCGCTGCCGCCGCCAGCATGCCGAGGACTTTCATGGGGGGGCTCCCTATGGGGTTGGTGTGACAGACGAAAACACACATCCCGCGCCACGGGTTGCGCCGCCGGCGTCCGTATGCGACCTCACACGGAATCAAAAGCCGCCCTATGGCCTCCCGCCACGCGGCGCCTGACGGCTTGCGTCGCGGGGCGTTATGTAATGTGAAACGTCCCGCCGCCCAGGGTGGGTACGGATGACGCTCCCTCCAGCCCATGCCCCGTCTTTTCCGCGCGGCACCATACCGCCCCAAAACGAGTCTGAGAAAAACATAGCGCGGAATTATGTTCTTGTCTACCCCGCGTTGCGCGTTGCGCCAGAGGACCGACGCGCGCTGTGGGCGTGACAGCCCGGCTGGCCTGCGGTACAGTCTCGACGAGGAACGTCGGGTGGGACGGGGAGGGGCGGCCTACGTATGAATCTGACCCGCACTGTGACCGTGGACGGCGCGATGCGCCGGCGGTTCGAAGACCTGTATGCACGCTACCGGCAACTGTACGAGGACCCGGACGGCTGCCGCCCGATGATCATCGTGGACCCGCCCGTGGACGGCCTGCCATCCTGGGAGGCGCGCCTGGCCGATCCGCTGGTCATGCTGCAGGCCGAGCTCGACAGCCTGCGCCCGCACCTGGACCTGGGCGACGACCGGGTGCCCACGGTGCGCGTGCAGTTTGGGACGCCCCAGGTGGCCGCAGCCTTCGGATGTCCCCTCCACGTGCCGGACAACAGCCTGCCCGCCGCCGGCCGGCCGGTCCTGGCGCGCGCCGAGGACGCCTTCGACCTGCCTCTGCCGCCGCCCGACGCCGGCTGGTACGGCAAGCTCGCCGAGTGGACCGCGCTGTGGCGGCGCCTGCTCCCGCCCGGGATCGAGATTCAGCACCCCGATATCCAGAGCGCGTTCAATTCCGCGCACCTCATCCGCGGCAACGAGATCTTCACCGATTTCTACGACTGCCCCGCGGCCGTGGACGCCCTGCTGGACAAGGTCACCGACTTCATGATCGTGCAAACCCGGCGCCTCAAGGCCATGATCAGCGACGATCCCGACTGGTTTTTCGACTGGGGCGCGCTCTGGAAGGGCGCGGCTCGGATCAGCAACTGCACGATGCAGTTGATTTCACCGCGGGCCTACCGCGAGCATGTCCTGCCGCGCGACATCCGGTTCCTCCAGGCCGTCGGCGGCGGGCGCCTGCACTACTGCGGACTCGCGCGGGAGGTCGTGGACGAGTTCCTGAAGCTGCCCGGCCTGTCCGGCCTGGACGTGGATTTCAGCCGGCACGACTTCTTCGAGCTGTGCGCCCGCGCGCCCAGGCGGGTCGTCGTGTTCGGCCGGTTTTCGGAAGATCATCCGACGGCGCGCCGCCTGTTGGCCGGCGAGTGGCCGGGAAAACGGAATCTCGTAATCTGCCTCCGCACGGCCTCCGCCGCGGGCGCCGCCGCGCAGCTCCGGCGCCTGCGGGCGGCGATTCCCCATGCCTGACGCGGGGCGGACTGCTTACAGCGCGCGCAGGATGAACGCCAGGGTGAACAGCGCCACCGTCTCGATGATGCCCAGCGCCATGAAATAATTGGCGGTGCCCTGGCCGGTTTCGGCGAGGGCGTCGGACGCCGCGGCGCCGGCGCGGCCCTGCATCCAGGCCGAGATGCCCATGGCCAGGCCGCCGAACACCCCGGCGCCCACCAGCGATTCGGCCGACGCGCCCTTGTTGGCCGCCGCCACGATCTGCAGCAGCACGATGAAGCCGTAAATCGTCTGCGAGAGCGGCGCGCCGATGAACGCGACCAGCATGAAGGGCGCCATCTTGTTCTGGGCGTAGCATTTCTTCCAGGCCCCGATGGCCGCCATGCTGGCCGCCCCGGCGCCCAGTCCCGACCCGATCGCCGCCAGGCCGAGAATGGCGGCGCCTCCGATCTTGCCGCAGGACACGATCTGTTCAGGCGTCATGGAGTGTTCCTTTCGTGTTCCGAGTCCCGTCCGGTGTCAGGGTGTGCGGGCGCGGTCCGGCCCCGGCTCCGCGAACGGCGCGTAGCGGATGCCCGACCATTGCAGGCCCATGTGGCTCGAGAATTCGAGCGCGTTCAGGCGCACGCCGTGCACGAGCACGGCCAGCGAGTTCAGCGCGAGATTCAGCGCGTGCGCGAAAAAGAGCACCAGCGCGCCCAGCAGTCCGGCCCAGAGGCTGGTCACGCCCCGTCCGAACAGCATCTGGTTGAAGGTCACGATGAGGGTCGTCGAGGCGCTGCCGATCAGGTACAGCCGCATGTAGGACACGATGTCCCCGAAGTTCCCGATCACCGTGAACGGCAGCACGCAGAACGAAGGCCACTCGGTCTTGAACAGGCGCCGCGGCACCATGAAGGCTACAATCGCGCCCAGCGATACGGCGAAGAGCCACGCGAGGCCGGGCGGCAGCGGCCGCTCGATCACGAAAAACCCGGCCAGGAAATACATCGTCCAGACCATCCCGATCCAGCCGAGCTGCGACAGAGCCGTCAGGTGGCGCCGCTGGAGGATGGCACTCCAGCCGTGCGCCACGGTCAGGTGCAGCGCGCCGACCAGGAAACAGAAACGGATCAGGTTGTCGCCGTCGGCCAGCCAGTCGATTTTGAGCCGGCTCAGCGGCGCCGGGAGCCCCTGGAGCCCGAGGTAGGAGCCGGTCAGCACGCCCCAGACGAGGGTGCCGGCGCTGAGCAGCCGCAGCAGGGGAATGACCAGGGGCGGCGCCGACTTCCACCGGCGCTGCATGAGGGCCGTCAGCCCGAGGAACAGGAGCCCGTAGACGGCGTCGCCGATGAGCATGGCGAAGAAGAGGGTAAAGAACACCAGGAACACGGGGCTGACGTCCGCCTCGCGGTAGCCCGGGAGAATGCCCAGCAGGTCGAAGACCGCCCGGATCGGGCGTGCCCAGCGGGCCGTCTGGAGCAGGGTCGGCACCGGGTCGTCGTCCGCCGGCGCTTCGACGAGCAGGCCCCAGCCGGCGGCGCGGGCTTCCTCGCGCAGGCCGCTCAGGGCGGGCCGGGGGCAGAAGCCGCGCAGGTAGACGATCGGGCCGGCGGCGCCCATGCCCGCCTGGACTTCGAGGAACCGCACGCGCGCCTCCAGGTCGCGCGCCTCGCGCTCGAGCAGCGGCCGGTCCGCGGCGAGCCGGTTGAGGACATCCGCCGTCACGGCCAGGTCGCGGGCGCCGGCTTCGAGTTCGCGCCGCACCTGCGCCAGGGAGCGGTCGGGCAGGGGCAGTTCCTCCGCCGGCACCTCGATCTCGCCGCGGGCGATGACTGCGAACCAGACGCCGCCCTTGTCCTGGTGCAGGACGCGGAGAACCGCCCCATCGAGCGCCGGCAGGTGGCGCCGGGAGGGCGCGTAGAAGAACCGGACGCCGATGCCCTGCCGCGCGAGCGCCCGCACGGCGTCCGGCTCGAAGTTGCCGAACGGTGCCAGGGCGTGCTGCTCGTCCAGCAGCGCCTCGCGCTGCGCCTCGAGCGCCAGGTGGCGCTCGACCGCGGACCGGGCCTCGGCCAGCACCTCGGCGGCCGTCCGGCCGGACAGCCGCGAGCCGGGCCGGGGCGCCGGCAACACCGCCAGGGCATGGAGAACGTGGTCCAGCCGCTCGCGGGCCTCGTCGACCCCGTCCATGTCCGGGCTGGCCAGCGGCTGGACGTGGAGCACGCCCAGCGAGCGCAGGCGCGTCAGGCTCTCCGCCTGGCGCGAGCGCTGGCACAGGAGCGTCACTTTTTCCATGGGCACGATCATGACTCAACCTCTCGCCGGGCGGCCCGGCCCCGTCTGCCCGGCGACCGCCCTGCGGTCCGGGTTTCAAGGCCCGGCCGCGGCGCGCCTCAGGCCGGCGCCGGCACGCGCGCCACGGTCTTGTTCTTGGCGACCTTGGCGCGGCATACGGCCGCGGCCTGTTCGTCGCCCAGGAAGATGCGGATCACGCGGATGGCGTCGGTGCATTCCGGGATTTTGACCTTTTCGAACAGATTGACCCGCTGGGTGGTCGTCCGCAGTTCGTCGCTCAGCCGCTGTTCCTGGATGTCGAGCACGGCCCGCTCGAGGTCCAGCCGTACGAGCTGCTCGATCTGTTCGAGCGCCTCGTCCAGCCAGGGCGGCGTGACGAACAGGTCCGGGACCGTGCGCTCGAACACGACTTCCTCGAACACGGGGATGGACACCCCGGCGATGTTGCCGGCGCCGTGCCGCACCTCGCGCAGGCGCAGCCACGCGTCGAACTCGACCGGCTCGGCCAGCACCCGCACCCAGGCCTCGAGCCCGGCCCGGAGCCGGGCCGTCTCGGCGCGGTTACGTTCGAGCGCCGCGTTCAGCCGCCGGACCTCGAGCTGCAGTTGCTGCTGCTTCAGCTCGAGGGTCGGCAGGAACCGCTCGAACCGCCGCAGCGCGTCGCGCTGCTGCTTGAGCTCGCTCTTGGTATGCTTGATCGCGGGCATGGCGCATCAGGGGCGCGCCGTGGGCGCCGGGCGGATTTCGGGCGGCGGGCGCGCCGGCCAGAACTCCTCGACGAGCTGGGTCGGGATACCCGTTTCCGTGCGTTCGAAACAGCCGGCCAGGATGGCCCAGCCGAGGTCGAGCGCCTGTTCGAGCGGGATATTGACGTT
>CAZUYI010000152.1:0-680 GCA_964624095.1 uncultured Verrucomicrobiota bacterium
CGTCAATGACAACGCCAACGGCTCGATCTCCGGCACGGTGGTCATCATGCAGGGCGGCATCCTGCGGGGTTGCCGGCTGATCCACAACACGAACTCCTATGCTGCCATCTATTGCATCCGGACGTATCTGACGCCCGCCGCCTCGGAGCCGCTGATTCAAGACTGCACCATCGCAAGCAACGATTTTCCCACGATTGCGACCAACGGCGCGGGTGTTGTGCTCAACCTGGTGGCCTCCGCCGCGGCCTCCGGCTGCCTGATCGCCGACAACCAGAAGGCCCGCGGCGTCTACATGGAAGCCACCGGCGCCCGGCTTTTGGACAGCACGATCCGGGGGCAGACCAACTGCGGATCTGACGGCGCCGGAGTGTGCATGATCGTCGCGGGCTGCACGGTGGAGCGCTGCCTGGTCGAAAGCAATGCGGTGCATACCACCGCCAGTGCCAATGCGCGCGGGGCCGGCATCCATTGCGTCGGCGGCTCGATCCTCGACTCGACCATTCGGGGCAACCGCCACCTGAAGTCGAGGGGCGGCGGCGGGATTTATGTGTATACAACGGCCGGCGTCATCAGCAACTGCTGGATCCAGGATAATTACGCGGTGCCGGAGGGCGGGGGCGTGCGCAACGAGCCGTCCGGCACGTTGCTCGTGGATTCCGTGCTGATCGGAAACACCGCCT
>CAZUYI010000152.1:690-6699 GCA_964624095.1 uncultured Verrucomicrobiota bacterium
TGGTGGTGGCGCACATAGTGTCTCCACCCTACGCAATTGCCTGATCGTTTCAAACCGCACAGGCACGTTTGACGGCGGTGGCATTTTTGGCGGCACCCGGATCGAATCCTGCACCGTGGCGGGCAACTCCGCCGGACGGGACGGGGGCGGCCTCTATGCCAACAGCGCATCCCTCCGGGTGCTGAACACGATCTTGTATGGCAATACGGCCGGCCTGACCTATGCGTCCACGTACTCGAACTGGTACCATACTACTTCGGGCATGACCTACACGAACTGCTGCACGATGCCGACGGCCACGCTGCCCGGGGAAGGCAACCTGAACGAGAACCCGCTCTTCGAGAACGCCGCCGCCGGGCGCTATCAACTCCAGGGCGGCTCGTTGTGCATCAATGCCGCGCTGTACGACACCTGGATGGACGGGGCGCGGGACCTGGACGGGCATCCCCGGCTCGACCCGTTCTCCCGCCAGCCGGACATCGGCGCCTACGAGTACCTGCCGGCCGGCGCGCTGATACAGATCAAATAGCGTGCACGGGAGTCGGCATGCGGACGGAACCCTATCGGGTGGGCGCCATCGCGGGGCATGGGTTGCTGGCCCTGCTGCATCCCAGGCTGGACACCGTGGCGTTCTGCGACACGAGCGCCAAGAAACGGCAGGACGCCGTCACGGTGGCGACGGCGATCAAGCAGGCGATGCGGTCGGTGAAAGAGCCGACGCCCTGCCGCCCGTACGCCGATTACCGCGAGATGATCGAGACGGAGCGGCCCGAAATTGTCACGATCGCCGCGCCGGACCCGTGCCACGCGGAGATGAGCGTGTTCGCGCTCGAGCACGGGGCGCACGTGTTCGTGGAAAAACCCATGTGCGTGACGCTCGAAGACTGCGCGCGCATGGTTGACGCCGTCCGGCGGACCGGGCTCAAGCTGGCGGTCAACCAGTGCGCGCGCACCATCCAGGCCATCCAGGCCGTGTTCGACAAGCGCGACCGCGGCGAGCTGGGGATGCCGTACTACGTCCGCGCGGAGTACCTGCACGGCGGCCTGCGGGACACGCTGTATGCGGACCCGGACAGCTGGCGCGCGAACGAGCGCACGACCCTGGGCGGCAGCAGCCATGCCATTGACCTGGTGCTGGGCCTGATGCGAGATCCGCCGGAGTCGGTGTTTGCGGTCGGCGCCCAGCACATGTTCGGGCCGCGGGGCCCGCATGCCGATCTGGACGCAGTCCTGATGCGCTTTCCCGGCGGCCGGATGGGGTATGCCGTGACCAGCCTGGGCTGCCATCGGCGCGGGCTGGGCCTGGCCTTCGAGCTCTACGGCACGAAGCAGGACGTGATACAGACCGTCACGCACCTGGACGGCGACGACGAAGACCGCAACCGCCAGGCCGGCCTGCGTTTTTACGACGCGGGCGGGGGTCGTTCCCTCACGACCTTCAGCCGCACGCAGACGGCCATTGACATCGGGCACGGCGAGGGGTTCTACCGCCAGCTGGAAAACCTGCTCTATGCCATCGAGCATGACGTCAAGCAGCGCACCATGGCCGACGTCGTGGACGGCGCGCGGACGGTGGCGACGGCCCTCGCGGCGGACGAGTCGGCGAGGTCGGGCCGGGCGGCGCCGGTGCAACCCTGGGCACCGCTGACGTATGGCGGGACGGCGCCGCTGTGGGAGTTGGACGAGTACCAGCGCGACCTGCTGCGGGAGTTCGTGCCGCTGGTGTCGCGCGAAAGCCGCCGGCGCATTCTCGGCGACTCGGCCAGTCCGGCCACCGGCGAGCGCTGAGGAGACGCAGCATGCCACATGACGCGAAACAGGACTTGGCGGAGCTGGTTCGGCGCCGCCGCCTGGAATTTCAGAAGGGCCTGCCGCCCTTCTGGATATCGGACTACCACGCGATCCACGGGTATCTGAAGGGGCTGAAGCGGGGCCGGGTCTGGCCCATCGGCCGCTCGCAGGGCGGCCATGCGCTGGCCGCCGTGGCCTACGGCGAGCCGGAGCCGATCGTGCGGATCAAGACCCGCTTTGCCGCCCAGTTGATGAAACGCCCGGAGCACTTTTTCGATCCATTCAAGCGCACGCGCCCGGTAGTACTCGTGGTAGGCAGCATTCACGGCCAGGAAACGGAGGGCTGCGTCTGCTGCGTCAACCTCGCGAACCTGATGGAGACGGGGACCGACCTGCGCGGGCGCCGGTGGGACGAGCTGTGCCGGCTCGCGGCCGGCATGCGGCTGGTCCTCGTGCCCGTGGCGCAGCCGGACGGATCCCTGCGCAGCGCTGCCCTGCGCGGCCTGCCCGGCGACGGCGGCGACGGCGGCGCCATGGTGCTGGGAAAGCCCCGGATCCCGCCAGGCCAGTCGGCGCCCGAGCCGGACTGGGCGCAGCGCTGGCCCATGCCGCCGGACCGGATGGAGCTCATGGGCACCTACTTCAACGACGCCGGCGTGGACTTGAACACGGACGATTTCTTCTCCGCGGACATGGCGCCCGAAACCCGCGCGTTGCTCGACCTTGCGCGCGCGGAGACGCCCGATTGCGCGCTGGTCCTGCACAGCCACGATCCCGGGCCCTGCCTCTCCGAGCCGCGCGCCCACGTCCCGGCCCGCTGCCAATGGCACTCGGCGCAACTCGCCGCCCTGGTGGCGGAACGCCACCGGCGCGAAGGCTGGCGGCCGATCTGGAAGGCCGTCGCCGGCGGGGGCCTGATGGACTGCTTCGACCTGCCGACGGCGCTCCACCACGTGTCCGGCGCCCTGCCGCTGTCGTTCGAGTTCCCGCATTTCCTCAACCCGGCCTATACGCTGGACGAAAACCTGGATATCGGGCTGACCCTGATCGAGGAGGTCTTGCGCTACGTCGCGGCGCACCGGGTCCGTCCGAACAGCCCGTCCTTCAACCGGAATTCGAGCCTGAGCGGCTGACACGGAAACGACAGAGGCCACCGCGAAGAATCAGGCGGCGTGGATGAGTCTGGAATAACAAGGAACATCTGATGCGTTCACATACGGTTTGGGGCAGCCTGGTATGGGGCATCGCGGCGATCGGGTGGACGGATGCCCCCCCCTCGGTGATCACGGTGGACACACACGCGCCGGGCACGGTCACGGCGGGCATTCAGGAGGCAATTGACGCGTTGCCGGAGGCCGGCGGCGAGGTGCGGCTGCCCGTGGGCGTCTACGAGGTGCAGAGCACGATCTACCTGAAGCCCGACACCACCCTGCGGGGATACGGGGCCGGCTCGATCATCCGCAAGAGCCCGGGGCTGCGGGTGCTGCTGGCCGAGGACGTCGCGGGAACCTCCACGCAGGATTACGTGACGGTCCGGGAGGCCGCGGGCCTGCGGCCGGGCATGGCGTTCCTGCTGGGCGACCTGGCGCGCCCGGACGCGCACGTGTTTGTCGCCCGCGTCGAGGGCACCCGCGTCTTTCTGCACCAGGGCGCCGGCAACCTGGGCGCGCACTTCTTTCATCGCGCCGCACAGTCCGGCCGCGCCTGGAAGCCCTCCGGGGACCTGAAGGTCGCGAACCAGGCCGCCCTCTACAACGGGTTTATGATCGTCCAGGCCTCGCGCCGGTGCGTGATCTCCAGCCTGGCGCTGGACGGCAACCGCGCGGCGCAACCGGTTGACGGCGTGCGCTGGTATGAGAAGTACCCGAAATGGTGGGAGCGGCTGCGCGGCGCGCCCTACCTGGGCGGGGATTCGCGCATCGAGCATTGCCGCGTGTACAATGCGGCGGGGGTCGGCGTCTCGCTCGGCAGCCGCGCCACGGTGCTGGATTGCGACATCGGCAATAACTATCAGGGCATCCACCCGGGCTCCGGCCCCTACTCGCGGATCGTCCGGAATGCCATCCATCACAACGACACCAAGGGCATCATGCTGTGCCTCGGCAACTACGGGCTGATCATCAGCCAGAACCATATCTACGAAAACCGGGAAGCCGGCATCGGCGAATTGGGTATTCCCCGCAGCCAGGCAGGCCGGGACGGCGATCATTTCACCATCATCAGCGACAACGTGATCTACCGGAACCAGAAGGCGGGGATCGAGAGCGGCCAGGGGAAATACGGCCCCGAAGACTTCGTGATCACCGGGAACATCGTCATGAACAACTGGCAATGCGGCACTCGCTACCTGGGGCCGCACCAGGTGCCGGCCGGCATTGCCCTGTTCAATGCCAGCCGCTGCGTGATCGCCAATAACCGGGTCTTCGACGACCAGGACTGGTACCCGGCGGAATTGTCGCAGCCGGTCGCCGCCGGCGCCACCAACCTGCCGATTCAGCGCTGGGACCTGCCGATGGCCAATGCGGAGCCGTCGCAGACCTTCCATTACAATGACGGCACGCTGGGCGGCTATTCGGATCTCGTGGCGCTTGTTACCGGCGGCGGACACGCGGAATACGTCCGGATTGCGGACCGCGACCGCGTTTACCAGCAGGCGGCGAGTCTGACCGCCGCCCAGCCGCTGGCCCGCGCCTATCCCGCCGGCACGCGCGTGGTCCCCGCCAAGACGCAACTGTGGGGCATCTTCGCGGGCGGGCCGGAATCCGCCGGCAATGTCGTGGCCAACAACGTATGCCAGGATAATGCGGTCGGCGGCGTGCTCTGGAGCGGGCGGGATACGGCGGTGAACGGGAACGTCGGACGGGTCGTCGCCATGGAACAGGCCCCGTCGCTGCCGGAGGCCATCTATCCGTTCACGAACCTGCCGCTGCCGGGCCTGGCGTTCGACGCGGCTGGCGGCTGGGGACCGGACGCGGCGTTCGAGCCGTCGGGCCGCTCGCCGGGCCTCGCGCTCACGCTGGTCAACGCGGACACCAACGCCTTCGCGGCCGTCACGTTCAACCGCGCCAAGGATCCGGCCGTCTTCCCCTTGAAGCCGAACACCTATTACCGGGTCGCCGCCTGGGTCAAGACGGAGGCGCGGCAGGGAACGCTCCCGGTCCTGCCCCGGGTATTTATCACGGAGCACGACCGCGCCGGCGCCCACCAGGGGTGGATCGGGTATGCCGATACCCGCATGCCGGCGCGCGACGCACAGTTCGAGCGGCCGGAGACGACCAACGGCGTCTGGCTGCGGGTGGCCGGCGAAGGCCGCACCGGCGGCGAGGCGGCGGTGGGCCAGGTCCATTGCCGGCTCGAACGCGGCGCGGTCGGCACGGCCTGGGTCGAGGGGCTTTGCGTTCACGAGTTGCTCGGCGACGACGCCGGCGCGGACGTGCCGGCGCCGGCCGCGCCGGGATTGACCGCCGTGTTCGAAACCAACGCCGCCGCGCGGGCCGCGCTGCCGGCGGCGGACGGCGCGCCCGGCCTGCCGGGGTTCCGGTTGCCCGACGGGGCGCCCGCGCGCCTGGCCACACAGGCGAACGCCTACTGGGACGACGATACCCTGTATTTCCAGGTCCGCTGCCTGGACCCCGACCCGGCGGCGCTCGAACGCCGCCGGGCGGCCGCTGTCCCGGGGTTCCGGTTCGGCGGCGATTGCGTGTCGGTCCTGCTCCGGCCGAACGCGGCCAACCCGTGGACCTATTTCCAGTTCGCGGTGGCGCTGAACGGCGCGCGGTTCGGCCAGTTGAACAGCGGGTGGGACCGCAACGCGGAGACGTTCCGCCCCGCCTGGCAGTCCCGCGCGGACGTGACTCCCGCCGGCTGGACCGCCTGGCTGGCCATCCCGTTCCGGGAACTGGCGCCGCGGGCGCCGGCGCCGGGGACGGCCTGGGCCATGAATATCGGACGCAACGGATACCTGGCCTCCGGCCTGCCGGAGAGTTCGGCCGCCCACCCCGCGCGCGATTGGCACGCGAGCGAATCGTTCGGAACCCTGGTGTTTGCACGCTGACCGTAAGAGGAGACCGCACCTGAAACCGATTCGAGGCGCCGGATGTACGCATGGAATCGGCGCACCGACGCCCGCCCGCCACACCCCAACAGGAAGGGCCCCACCCCATGCCGTCTTCAATTCCCGTATCGTGGACTGACTGGCACATCGTGATTGACCCCGTG
>CAZUYI010000153.1:0-6664 GCA_964624095.1 uncultured Verrucomicrobiota bacterium
AACTCCGGTCAAGCCCCATCAAACCTCACAAAGAACCGAAAACGAAGCGCCCACTTCCAACGGCTCGGCTGCGCCAAGAGCCATGCGGCCGGACATGAGATCGGCGCCTCGGGCCGGGCGCCGATCGCCAGGCGGGCTTCAGGCTGTCACCCGGGACTCTTCGGGATGCGGCCTGGCGGCTTGCGTGTCGCGCGCCGCCGCGGTAGGATATCCCGGAACGGCCGCCGGGGAAGCGGCGCGCCGGCAAGGAGGCCCTTCAGCCATGATCTACAAGCCGCTCGGGCGAACCGGCGTGCAGGTATCCGCGCTCTGCATGGGCACGATGACCTTCGGGCGGGAGGCGGACGAGTCCGCCTGCGGCCTCATGTACACGCGCTGCCGCGACAAGGGCATCAATTTTTTCGATACGGCCGACATCTATGCCGGGGGCCGCGCGGAGGAAATCCTCGGCCGGCTGATCCGCCCGGAGCGCGACGCGCTGGTCGTCGCGTCCAAGTTTTACGGGAAGACCGGGCCGGACCTCAACGCGCGCGGCACCTCGCGGCGCCACCTCATGCAGGCCGTCGAGGCCAGCCTCCGGCGGCTGCAGACCGACCGGCTCGACCTGTATTACGTGCACAGCTTCGATCCCGCGCCGGCCCTCGAGGATACCCTGCGCGGGCTCGACGACCTGGTCCGGCAGGGCAAAATCCTCTATCCCGCCGTCAGCAACTTTGCCGCCTGGCAGGTGGCCAGGGCGCTCGGGATCTGCGAACGCCGGGGCTACGCCCCGTTCGCCTGCATCCAGCCGATGTACAACCTGCTCAAACGCCAGGCGGAAGTCGAATTGCTCCCGATGGCCGAGGCGGAACGGCTCGGCGTGGTGCCCTATAGCCCGCTGGGCGGGGGAGTGCTCACCGGCAAGTACCGCGGCGGCGCCCGGCCGGCCGGGAGCCGCCTCGCGGTCAGCGAACTCTACCGCGTCCGCTATGACGACCCGGCCGACCGCCAGGCGGCCGACCGCTTCACGGACTTCTGCCGCGCCCGCGGGCTGCCGGCGCCGGCCGCCGCCATCGCCTGGGTGGCCGCCCACCCGGCGGTGACCGCCCCGATCATTGGCGCGCGCGACCCGGCCCAGCTCGACGCCGCGCTGGCGGCGCTGGACATCGCCATGACGCCCGAGCTGCGGGCCGAGATGTCCGCGCTGTCCCGCACGCCGCCCCTGGCGACCGACCGCCGCGAAGAGCAGGCCGGCCTTCGGGCCCATTAGGCGCGAGGCTGGGCCGCCCCCCATTCCGCCAGGCGGAGCCAAGCCGCGACATCCAGGTCTTCCGGACGCGCCCGCGGCTCGATGCCCAGCGCCTCGAACGAGCCGGCCAGCGGGCCGGCCGGCAGCTTCAGCACGGTCGCCGGGCCCGTGTCCGGCCGGGCGGGCGGCACGGGCACGTCCGCGCCGGCGAGGATGGTGCGGAGCTGCTTGCGCCGCCGCGAAAACGCGTGCTTGGTGAGGGCGTAGAACAGCGTGCGGACCGGCGGGGCGGGGTCCTCCACCGCGCGCCGGGTCAACACCAGGATGGCCGAGCCGACCGATGGCGCGGGGAAAAAGCAGGTGGGGCTCACCGTCTTGCGGATCGAAACATCGTACCGCAGCCGGCACCAGAGCGTCAGCAGCCCGAACGCCTTGTGCGACGGCGTTGCCACGAGCCGCTCGGCCACCTCGTGCTGGAGCGTAACGACCAGCCGGGGCGGCGGCGCGGCAGCCCGCACGAGATTCACCAGGATGGCGCTGCCCGCGGAGTAGGGCAGGTTGCCGACCGTCACGGGCAGGCCGGCGGGGAACAGGGCGTCGGGGTCCAGGTCGAGCATATCCGCCTTGACCAGTTCGACGGTAGGGACGTCTTTCAGCCGCGCCTCGAGCAGCGGCCACAAACGCGGGTCCTTTTCGACCGTGACGACGCGCTTCGCCGCGCGGGCCAGGGCTTCCGTGAACACGCCCAGCCCGGCCCCGATCTCGAGCACGGTATCGGCCGGCGTCACGGCGGTCGCAGCCATGAGAATATCGAGGATGTTGGCGTCAATCAGGAAATTCTGGCCCAGCGTCTTCTGGGGCCGGATGTCCCATTCCGCCAGCAGGGCGCGCACGTCGGATAGGCTCGTCAGTTTCATGGCGCGCGGCGAGTCTACAGGCCCTCCGGCCCCGCTGTCCAGCCGGGAGCGGCCGCGCCGGAAGTCGAAGGGCGGCCCGCGCGTGGAGCAAGCCCTGCCGAATGCCGGGAGAGGCAGGTGCCCCGACTCCCGCTCGGGCAGCATGCATCTGCCCGATCAGCAGCCCCCCACCGAACGCACAATCGCCGCCAGGCGAATCGGTCGTGGCTGCGCGCGCCGCGGCGACTCACCCGCGGGCTACCCGGTTCGCCGCGGCCCATGCCCAGGCGAAGAGGACCAGGAAGGCCAGGTCGGCGAGGCAGAACGGTTTCCACAGGGCCGGGAGGCCGGCGCCCAGCCAGTGGAACAGCACCGCCATGTCATGTCGCACCTCCCTTTCCCCGGGATGAGTGGCGCAGGGTGCGCCGGAACCGGCTCCTGCGCCACGCGGTGAACGCGTCGCCGTAGAGTTCCACGACCAGCCGCTTGAATCCGTCGTGAAGTGCTTCGACCGACATCCGCGCCGGTTTGAAGTTGATGTCGAACAGGGTGCAGGTTTTCCAGTTGGCCGGCTGCAACAGCCGGCCCTCCCGCTCCAGCCGCGCGTACAGCGGCGTGCCGGGAAAGGGCGTCAGCAGGGTAACTTGAACCTCGTAGAGTTCTGTTTCCCGGACAAATTCGCAGACCTGGTTGAAGATCTCGGGCGTATGCCCGTCAAGCCCGATGACGAAGCAGCCGTTCACCGTGATGCCGTGCGCCTGGATGGCGCGGATGGCGTCCTTGTAAACCGGGAATTTTCCGCGTTTCCAATCGGCGCGGAGCTCCAGCCCGGGCAGGCCGGCTTCCACCGGGCTTTCCAGCCCGACCAGCACCTGGGCGCAGCCCGTTTCCCGCATGAGGTCGAGCAGCGCCTCGTCCTCGGCGACGGAAATATCGGTCTCCGCGAACCACCGGAGCCCTTTTCCCCTGAGCCCCGCCAGGAGGTCCTTCCAGTACGCGCGGTTGACGAAGGTATTGTCGTCGGCAAACTCGATGAAGGGATGCGCCCAGATCGAGCGGATCCGGCCGATCTCGTCGAGCACCTTGCCCGCGGGTTTCTGCTTGTACGCGCGCGTGAGCACGACCGAGCTGGCGCAGAACTCGCACTGGTGGGGGCATCCCCGGCTGGTTTGGACCGTCAGGCGGTTGTACTTCGAGATGTCCAGCCGCTCGAAGGCCGGCATGGGCGCGTTGCGGAGGTCAAAACCCTCGGCGTCCGGACGATAGCACGGCTGCAGGCGCCCGCGCTCTGCATCGCGCAGCACGGCGGGCCAGGAGCATTCGCCTTCGCCGACCACGACGGCGTCGCAGTGCCGCGCCGCCTCTTCCGGCAGGGCCGTGACGTGCGGCCCGCCGATGACCGTGGGGATGCCCCGCGCCTTGAACCGGGCCGCCAGTTCGTAGGCTTCGTCAATCTGCGCGCTGTAGGACGAGAGGGCGGCCAGGTCTATGCCTTCCGGCAGGGGATCGGCATGCCGACCGTCGGGCACCTCCACGTAGGTCACGCGGTGCCGAGCGGGCGTCATGCCCGCCAGGGTAAGCAGTCCGAGGCTCGGCAGCGAGGCGATCGTCTTGCTGCGCTCCACGAAGCCGGGCAGGGTGAGCCCCAGGCGCAGCAGGTCTGTGTCGCAAACCCGGATGCCGCTCAGCGGAAACAGGCCGATGTTCATGGCGCCATGACCCTCCAGACAACGATCGCCAGGCCGACCGCGACCGATCCCGCGGGGATGAAGAACAGATGCCGGCAGGCCGGCTTCCACGCCGACAGGTAGCAGACCGCGGGCATCGTGGCCGCCCCGACGACCAGGAGGATCGAGGCGGGGCGTAGGCCGGCATCGAGCCCCAGCGCCCGGGCCGTCAGGGCGAACGACAGGTTGAGGAACCCGAGCCCGAAAAAGGACACGTGGGCCAGGCGGATCATCCGTCGCGGCCAGGACGCGTACCCGCCGCACCAGTCCGGCCGGTGAAAGAACAAGCCCGCCAGCATGCCGGCCAGGCAGCCCAGCAGCAGTCCCAGCCACGCGGCCTGCAGGTTGATCGTCATGGAGCCGCCTCCACGCATCGGGATGTGGCGTCCCTGGCGCGGCGCAAGACCCGTCCGCCGCGCCGCGGGCTGCGCCTCCCGTCCTTGCCGGCCGGCGCCGTCAGGCCGATCCCATATCCCGGCCGAATCCGAGCTCCCGGAGCACCGCTGCCAGCGCCTGGCGGCGCAGCGGTTTCTCGAGGATGGGGCACGCGGAATCACTCGGGAGGTCGAACCCGCGTTCGCCCTCCACGGCGCCGGTCAGGATGATGAAGGGAAGACCGGGCGCTTGTTTCATAACCCGGTAATACAACTGCATCCCCGAGAGGCCGGGCATGACCAGATCGGAAATCACCAGGTCATAGCGGGTCTCGCCGATCCTGCGCAGCGCCTGGGAAGGATCTTCCACGCATTCCACCCGGTGGCCATCGGCGGCCAGGATGGCCGCCAGCACGTCCAGGGCGCGCGGTTCGTCGTCCACGGCCAGAATGTGCAGCGGGCGTATGGCCACAACCCCCTCGCCGCCCGCCCGCGCCCGCCCGCCCGGCTCGCGCAGGGCCGGGAAGACCATCGAGAACGACGTCCCCGCGCCCGGCTGGCTGTTCATCTCGATGCGGCCCGCGAATTTGTCGCAGATGACCTTGACCATCGGCAGCCCCATGCCGGTGCCCGATTCGCCCTTGGTGGTATAGAAGGCGTTGAAACAGCGGGCCTGGATATCGGCCGGCATACCCACGCCCGTATCCCGCACGGTCAGGCGGACGGTCTCCTCGTCCGCGCATGCCGCCAGCGTGAGCGTGCCCCCGTCCGGCATGGCGTCCACGGCATTGAACACCAGATTCACCAGCGCTTCCCGAAGCTCCGTCTCGTCCGCCAGGATCGGGGGCACGTCGTCTGCGTCCAGCTTGACGGTGATGACGATGCCGCGCCGTTGCGCCATGTTTTCCCAGCGCGGCTGGGTCAGATCCTTAACCTGCCGCAGGATCGAGGCGGGAAAGACCCGGGTGCAGGCCGGACTCTCCCGGCGGCGCTGGTAGAAATCGCGCATGCGGGCCACGATGCGCTGGCCGTCCCGCCCGGCCTCGGCAATGACCGTCAGGCACTCCTTGACCCGGTTCGGATCCTGCCGGGATTCAGGCCGGTCCAGGAGCAGTTCCGAGAACCCGATCACAGGCATGAGCACATTGTTAAAGTCGTGCGCGACGCCGCTGGTCATCTGGCCCAGGGCATGCAGCCGTTCCTGCTGCAGGGCCATGGCCTGGGCATCCCGCAGGGAGCACAGGGCCGCTTCCAGTTCGCGGGTCCGCTTGCGGAGCTCGGCCGTCCGGCGCGCCACCTCCCAGCGCAGCCACAGGACGATGATGGCGGCGAGCACCAGCCCCAGCCCCAGCCCCAGCGAGGCCACCCGCAGCCAGCGCGGCACATACGGTTCCGGGCTTTCCCCCGCGTGCTTCTTCAGGGCGTGGTAGTACACCGAGTCCGGATCTTCCTTCCAGGCCGCCAGGTGCCGGTCGAGCGCGTCGAGCAGCGGCCGCTGCGCGGGCCCCGGCGCCGCGACGTGCAGCTTGGTCGGGTTGAAGATGACCGCCGTATCGACCATCCCGTATTGATGCCGCAGGCGTTGCGTCGCATAGCGGTTGCAGATCATGGCCGAGGCCCGCCCGTCGCGCACGGCGCGCGCCCCAGCGTCATAATCCGGCGTCGGCAGCAACTCCGCCTGCAGGCCGAATCCCTGGATCAGGCGGGCGAACAGGGTCTCCTGGACCGAGCCTGACAGCACGGCCACGCGGTGCCCTTCGATGTCCGGGAGCGAGCGGATCGGCGTACCGTGGAGCGCAAACACGCCGAACCAATCCGCAATGACGGGAATCCGGTTGAATGTGAACTCCGCGGCGCGTTCTTCCGTGAAACAGACATCCGGCATCAGGTCAATCTCGGCCCGGCGCAGGCGCTCGAGGCAGTCCTGCCAGGTGCCGGGCACAAAGACCAGCTGCCAGGATTCCCGCTCCGCCACCTCGCGCAGGAGATCGGGGAAGATGCCCTGCGCCACCCCCTCCGCGTCCAGGAAGAGCTTCGGTTCGTTCTGATAGAGCCCGACCCGGACGGGCGTCGGCTCGGGAGATTGGGCGGCAGCCGGCCGCGCCCAGGCCGCGAACCCGGCGAGAACAAGGCGCACGGCCGCCTGTGTTGCCGTCCTGCCCATGGGGCTCCTTCCAACTGGCGCGCGGACCCATCCCGCGCCGGTCCCGGACGTGGTCATGGAGCGGGCTGCTTCCCGCGAGCCTGGCGCGGCATGGGCAGGCATGCCATCCTGTCTCCGGCATGCCGGCGCCCGTCCACCCGAGCCGATACCATGCCCGCATGGTATCGGCTCGGGCGCGGGAACACCAGCCCAAAATGCGGCTGCCTGCCGCAAAAAAATCAGTTGCGCTCCCCTCTACACTTGCGGTACGTTTCCGACGTAGGAATCATTCGGAT
>CAZUYI010000154.1:0-6647 GCA_964624095.1 uncultured Verrucomicrobiota bacterium
TCACCGGACCGCTCGGCCGTCACGTTGGTTTCCAAGCCGACGAAATAGACGTGGTTGGTCTGGGTGCTCAGGCGCATGATCAATCCGTTGGCAGGCGCCAGGACGCCGAAATGGCTTTTGAAGGACTCGGGATTGCCGTCCGGCCCGAACGAGGAAAAGGGGTCCCGCCACTCGCCGCTGGCCTTGCAGTGGATGATGCGCCCGCGGCGAACCGTGATGCCGCTGCGCTGCCAGCTCCCGTGGGCCTTGACCGTCACGAGGTGCTCGGCAGGCCGTGACGGGTTGGGGACGGGCGTGGCGCACCCCGCGCCGGCCAGCAGTCCCAGGACGCCAAGCCCGATCCGGGCGAGCCGGGCGGCCTGCCGCCGGAATCCGGCGCGGGGGGGCGATAGGGGGTCCGTCATGGCGCGCTCCGTCTACCCGTGCCGGCGTTCGAACTCTTTCATGAAGGCCACCAGTGCGTCCACGCCCTCGATCGGGAAGGCGTTGTAGATCGAGGCGCGCAGGCCGCCGACGGAGCGGTGCCCCTTGAGGCCCTTCAGGCCCTGGGCCGAGGCTTCCTTGGCGAACGCCTCTTCCAGCGGTTCGCTCGGCAGGCGGAAGGTGATGTTCATGTCGGAGCGGCACTCGCGGGCGGCGGTGCCCCGGTAGAATCCGCTCGCGTCCAGCGCGGCGTAGAGCCGGGCGGCCTTCTCGGCGTTGCGGGCGTAGAGCGCCGGCAGACCCTGCTTCAAGATCCAGCGCGAGACCAGCATCATGATGTAAATGCTGAAGCAGGGGGGAGTGTTGTAGAGCGAATTCTCTTCGATGTGGGTCTTGTAGGAAAGCATCGCGGGAAGGGATGCCTGGGCACGCTCGGCCAGGTCCTTGCGGATGACCACCAGCGAAATGCCGGACGGCCCGAGATTCTTCTGGGCGCCGGCATAGATCAGGGCAAACCCGTTCGCGTCGAACGGCCGGGACAGGATGTCGGAGGACATGTCGGCCACCAGGGGCGCCGCGGGGCGTGGAAAGGTTTTCCACTGGGCCCCGGAAATGGTTTCGTTCGAGGTCAGGTGCACGTAGGCGGCATGGGGGGAGAGGCTCAGTTCGGACGCCGACGGGACGCGGGTTGGCCGGTCCTGGCTGCAGTCGGCGGCGACGTGAACGCGCCCCACGCGCTGAGCCTCCTTGAGGGCCTTGCCGGCCCAGGCTCCGGAATGGATGTAGTCGGCGGTACGGCCGGGTTCCAGCAGGTTGAGCGGCAGCATGGCGAACTGCATGCTGGCGCCGCCGGGCAGGAACAGCACGGCGTAGTCGTCCGAGCAGCCCAGCAGGCGCCGGTAATTGGAGACCGCCTCGGCGTGAACCGCGTCGTAGTCCTTGCCGCGGTGGCTGCATTCGAGGATGGACATGCCGGACTGCTTGAAATCGAGCAACTCGGCCTGCGCCTCCTGGAGCACCTCGAGCGGCAGGGTGGCGGGCCCGGCATTAAAGTTGAACACGCGCGGCATACACGGCCTCCATGTAAAAGCGTATTGCGCCGGGTCGGCCGGCGCCGGATGACCCGTCACGCACAGTATGGCAGGCGGCACGGAGAAAGCAAGCGCGGAACGGCTCGCGCCGCGCAAAAAAAAGGGGCTCCCCGTCGAACGGGGAGCCCCGGGGGCCCGGCGCCGGGCCGGCGGCCCGATCCCGATCAGTCGCCGAGGATTTCGACGTAGGTTCGATCCGGGTTAAACAGGATCGTCGAGCTGTTGAGCGCGTAGCCCACGATGCGGACCACGGCATTCGCGCCCGAGGGCCGCGCGGCGACAATGGCGTTGTCGTTCGTGCCGACGTACAGCAGGTCGCCGGGATTGAATCCCGTCATGGCATACTGGCCCGCCAGCATGAGGCCGTCGCTGGCGGGATTCGGCCCGAGCGCCAGGCCGAGCATGCCCTTGGACGTGGCGCTCGACGACGCATTGGCGTTGCTCCAGATCGAGCCGCCACCCAGGAAATAGAGCTTGCCCGCCTCGATCGTGCCGGCCCCCTGCCGCACGATGACGGCGTTGTCCCAGCGCTCGGCCTGCGGCGAATTGGTGAGCGAAAACCCGGCCATGTTGACGTCCTGCGTGGCCGCGTAGCCGGACCAGTTCGACGCGGCGCCGGCGGCGATCTCCGTCAGGCGCTCGTTCAGGGTGTTGGTGGCCGCCTGCAGCAGGGAGATGTTGCTTTCCACCGCATCCACGCGGATCGTCAGGGCGCTGGTGGCGCCTTCGAGGCTGGTGATCTGGGTGGAATGGGTGGTGACGGTGGCGTTGAGCGCGCTGGTGGCCGCATTGAGGGCGACGATGCTGTTGCTGAGGGCGGCGTCGGCGGCCGTCACGGAGTTGGACAAGGTTGTGATGCGGGTGTTGATGACGCCGTCGGCCGCGATGTAGCCGTTCGAGACACCGGCGATCAGGGCATCCGTCTGGGCCTTCGTGTAGGCGTCCACGGGCGGCATGTTGCTGAAATTCAGGTTGGTCAGGCCGTGGCCATCGCCATAAAAGCCATAGGTGTTGGTGACCGGGCCGGTCATGACCCCGCCGGCCAGGTCCAGCTTGCCCTCGAGGTCGGTCCAGAGCGCATTGGTGGCGGCGTCGAAGTCGGCGAGGTCCGCCTTGTTGCTGATGGCCGCCCAGAGCGCGGCGGTGGCGGGCACGTAGGTGCCGGCCACCCAGGTGGCATAGAGCGGGTCAAGTTCCGTCATGATCCCCTGCGGATCGGCCCAGCGCGCCGTGCCGGCGGCGTCGGAGGTCAGCACCCGGTTGGCGGCGGCGCCCGTGGGCATCTTGATGCCGGTCGCGCGGACCGTGCCGGCGACATCCAGCTTCTCGGCCGGGGCCTGGGTCCCGACGCCCACGCGGCCGTTGGACTGGTTGCAGTAGATTTCGGGCCCCATCACCGTCCGTGCCACGAGCGCCTGGGCGGCGGAGGTGATGAGCTGGCGAGGCGCGAGCGTTTCCCCGTTGATCGCCACCTGCAGGTACACGGTGTCGGTCGTGAAGCGGGCGGCGGGGACGGGCGTTTTACTGCCGAGCACGACCGAGTACAGGCCGTCGGTGACCCGCACGCCGGTGTGCGATTCGCTCCAGAGCGCCGAGCCGCCGGAGGCGGCGGCATAGAGGCTGAAGGCGAGATTGACGGTGCCATTGATCGGGCGTCCACAGGAATCGAGCAGGCGGGCCTGGTAATTGATTTTGCCGGAGGCGCCGCCGAGCGCGGTGCCGGCGGCGGCGAGCGCCAACGCGATCAGTCCGACGATACGACGAGGTGTGGTATTCATGCTGGCCGTATTCCCCCCTGCGCGGCGGCGCCGCGCCTAGCGTTGCTGCCGTTTACTGCGAGCGTCTCAATACCCGTTGACGGCCGTATAGCCCGGTCCGCCCCAATTGACAATCGTCTTCTCGACATAGCCCAAGCTGGAGGCCCATACCCGCCACGTGCCCGTGGCCTGCTGGTACACGGAGACGTCTACGCGGCGGTCCCCGTCGTAATCGGCCGTGATCGGCTGCCAGCCCGGCCCTCCCCACGGGGAGGCCCACAGCATCACGTACCCGCCGCACGACGGCCAGACATACCAGCCCCAGGTGGCGACATCGTACACGACGGCGTCACAGAGGCCGTCGCCGTCCAGGTCGTCCGGCATCGGCACAGCGCCCATGCCCCAGGGGGACGCGTTGGCCGGCGCATAGCCCCAGCTCGAGACCCATACGGTCCAGCCGCCATACGAGGCGTTGAAGACGGCTGGATCCGCCTTGTCGTCCCCGTCATAATCGCGGCAGACCGGAACGCAGCCGGGGCCGCCCCAACCGGAGGCAAGGATCCCCCTGTAGCCGCTTTCCGAGAGCCAGACCTGGAAGGTGCCGGTGGCGGGCGAGTAGATCGCCGGGTCGCTCAGGGCGTCCCCGTCATAGTCCGCCGGGCACGGGAGCCAGCCGCGCCCGCCCCAGCCTGTCATGACCACGCGCCCGTAACCGAGGGTCGAGGGCCATACGTGCCACTCGCCGGTGAGAACCTGGTAGACCGCCGGATCGGTTTTGAGGTCGCCGTCGTAGTCGGCCGGCACGGCCTCGAAGTTGGGGCCGCCCCAGGGCGACCCGCTGCCCGAGGCATAGCCCCATCCGGAAATCCAGCCTTGCCAGATGCCGGCGGCCTGGTTGTAGACCACCACGTCGGCCTTGAGATCGCCGTCGTAATCGTTTTTCACGCGCCGCAGCACGAAGGGGAACAGGAACCCGCTGTAACTGGTGTAGCGCGTGCTGGCCGCCAGGCCGTACGGGCTGCCCGCGGCGAAACTGCTGAACAGGCAATACGAAGCATTGCTGGACCATTGGCCGCCACTGCCGATGGTGTGCCAGTCCCAGTTCAAGGTGGTTTGCGGGGGCTCGTCCTCCACGGCGCCCCAGGCGGCGCCGCGGCTGAGAGTGGGCAAGCCAACGGCCAGAAGGGCCGCCGCGAGTCCCAGGAAAACCGCACGGGACGGACAGTTCTTCTTCATGATGTTCAGCTCCGCTGGGGTCCTGCCAGCGTCCGGCCAGTCAGCGGAACCGTACGCCGCAGCCCGCGTGCCCACTCAAGACCAACAGTCTTGTGGTTCAACCGTACCGCACGCGGCGTCGTCTGTCAATCGAAATATTCGGAATCGAAACGAGTGGGTGGAGGGTCATTTCCTGCCGGGATGGCTGAACCTACAATCGAAACATGGACCCCAGGCGCCGGCCGAGCAGCCGGTTGGCCAGGAGCAGCGTGAGCCCGATAAACACCATGGCCCAGACGCCCAGGGCCGTGGCCAGGGCCGGTCCGTCGCCGAGTACCTGGGACAGTTCAAAGAGCGCCTTGGTGACGGGGAAATACGCCTGTTTTTGGGCAAGCATGAGGGAGTCGGAGACTTCCAGCAACGCGAAGCTGAATGCCAGCAGGGCTCCGGCCACCAGGTGGGCTCCGATCAGCGGCAGGGTGATGCGGACCAGGGCGCGGGTGGGAGGGCAGCCCAGGTTCCAGGCGGCTTCCTCGTACGCGGGCGCTGTTTGCTGCAACCCGGCCACGGCGGCTCTCACGACGTAGGGCAGGCGGCGGACGGCATAGGCCGCGATGAGCAGGATCGTGGGGTTGTCGGTGGGATTCAGGGCTGCCAGGAGCCGGCCAGGCTGGCTCATGGCCAGGTAGCCGAAGGCCAGGACGAGCCCGGGCACGGCAAGCGGGATCATGACCAGGGTGTCAAGCGCACCGCGCCAGCGCCGGGGCCCGCGCACAATCACGACCGCGGCGGCAACGCCCAGCGCCACGTCGAGGCACATGGCCGCGAAGGCGTAAAGGCAACTGTTGCGGATCGCGGGCAGGGTCAGCGGATGGCTCAGCGCCTCGCGGAACCAGTCCGCCGTCCAGCGGGACGGCAGGACGGTCCCGTACCACGCGCGGCTGACGCTGGCGAGTAGCACGCCCGCATGCGGCACAAGCGCCAGCGCCAGGACCAGGCCGAACAGGCTGGCCGCCGCGGCGGCGCGCCAGCCGGATAGCCGCCGCGCGGCGCCCGCGGCGCTTCCCTTGGTCAGCATGGCGTGGGCCGATGGGCCGAACAGGCCCTTGCCAATCAGGTACAGCCCGGCGGATACGGCCAGCATGACCACCACCTGCGCGTAGGGCAGGGGGCTGGACCCGATATCCCGGAGTCCGTCGTAAATCTGGACGGCGGTTGTCCGCGGGAAATCGAACATCAGCGGCGTGCCCAGCTCGGTGAATGCCCAGATGAAGACCAGGCTGCCGCCGGCAAACAGGCCGGGCATCATGAGCGGCAGGGTAATACGCCGGAAGCGCCGCCAGCCGGTGCAGCCGAGGGCCGCGGCGGCTTCCTCGAGCGACGGGTCCACCTGGGCCAGGGCGGCCGTGGCGTTGAGATAAAAGATCGGATACAGGTGCAGCGCCTGGGTGACGGCCACGGCCCAGAACCGGCCGCGGCCCAGCCAGTCAATGGCTTGGGACCAGTTCATGACCCCGGCATGGACGAGCCCGGCGTTGAGGGCGCCATACGGGCCGAGGATCTGGCGGATGCCGATGGCGCCGACGAATGGCGGCAAAATCATGGGCAGGAGGATCAGGCCGGTGAGCCAGGCTTTGCCGCGGAACTCGCACCGGGCCGCGATCGTCGCCAGGGGCAGGCCCATGGCGATGACCAGGGCGGTGGTCGCGAGCGCCAGCAGGAGGCTGTTGCGCAGACCTTCGAGGGTCAGCGGATGGGCCAGCAGCTCGCCAAAAAACGCCAGTGTCCAGCGGCCCTCGAACCGGAACGCCCCCTCGAGCGTCAGGGCGAGCGGCCAGAAAAAGAAAATCCCGAGCACCAGGATAAGGACCGCCGCCACGAGATGGGCTGCGCCGTGTTTCATCGGGCCTCCGCCAGGGCCGCGGCTCGCTCGTACTGGCCACGGAAAAAGAGTGTCCATTCACGGGCCAGCCGGGCTTCAACCAGCGCATCGTTCAGGAGGCCGGCGGTGGTGGATTGGGCCGCGGCATACTCGGCACCAGGCGGCAGGGCGTCGAGAAGCCGGGCCGCGTCCGGGCATGCCTCGGGTCCGCCGTGCCGCAGGATGGCCTGCCAGGCTCGCGCCAGCTTGGCATCGGCAAAAAGCTGCTCGAACGCTACG
>CAZUYI010000155.1:0-4147 GCA_964624095.1 uncultured Verrucomicrobiota bacterium
GAAATGCCGGTGATCGTGCCGCCCGTGCCCACGCCGCACACCACGGCATCCACCGCGCCGCCGGTGTCTTCCCAGATTTCCGGGCCGGTGGTCTGCTCGTGAATCGCCGGGTTGGCGGGATTCTTGAATTGCTGGGGCATGAAAAAACGATCCGGGGCCGAGGCCGCCAGCGCCTCCGCGCGAGCGATGGCGCCTTTCATTCCCTCGGCGCCGGGCGTGAGCAGGACCGTCGCCCCGAATGCCGCCAGCACGCGGCGCCGCTCGATGCTCATGGTTTCCGGCATCGTGAGCGTGAGCCGGTACCCGCGCGCCGCCGCCACGGAGGCCAGGGCGATCCCGGTGTTGCCGCTGGTCGGCTCGACCAGCTCCATGCCCGGCCGGAGCACGCCGCGCCGCTCGGCGTCCCAGACCATGGCGGCGCCGATTCGGCACTTGACGGAATACGCCGGGTTGCGCCCCTCGATCTTGGCCAGGACCGAGGCCCGCGCGCCGCGTGTCACGCGGTTCAGCCGGACCAGCGGCGTCCGCCCGATGGAAAGGGATAGGTCGTCGAAAATACCGCTCATGGTCGGCCCTCCACCCGGGTGCTTGCGGCCGTGCGCAGCGCCTGGTCAATGTCCTCCTGGATGTCCTCCACGTCCTCAATCCCTACGGACAGCCGGATGTAGTCGTCAGAAACGCCCGTGGCGCGCCGTTCCTCGTTGCTCAGCTGCTGGTGCGTGGTCGAGGCCGGGTGAATGACCAGGCTCTTGGCGTCGCCGATGTTGGCCACGTGGGAGAGGAGCGTGACGGACTCGATAAACCGCGCCCCGGCCTCGCGCCCGCCGCGGATGCCGAAGCCCACCAGCCCGCCGAAGCCCCGCGTCAGGTAGCGGGAGGCGACGGCATGGGCGGGATCGGTTTCCAGGCCCGGGTAACGTACCCAGCTTACGGCCGGGTGCGCGGCGAGCCAGCGCGCGATGGCCAGCGCATTGGCCGAATGCCGCTGCTGGCGGAGAGGCAGCGTCTCGAGGCCCAGCAGCAACTGGTGGGCGTTGAACGGGCTCAACGCGGCGCCGAGGTCGCGCAGCAGCGTCGCGCGCACGCGGACCGCAAAGGCCACGTTGCCGAGGTCGGGCGCATTCCCGAACGCCTCCCAGAACACCAGCCCGTGGTAGCTCGGGTCCGGCTCCGTAAAATCGGGGAACTGCCCGTTGTTCCAGGGGAACCGGCCTCCGTCCACGATCACGCCGCCGAGGGAGGTGCCGTGCCCGCCGATGTATTTTGTCGCCGAGCAGACCACGATGTCGGCGCCGTGTTCCAGCGGCCGGACCAGGCCGATGCCTACCGTGTTGTCCACGACCAAGGGGATCCCGGCCGCCCGCGCGACGGCCGCGAGCGCCTCGAAGTCCGGCACGTCCAGCTTCGGGTTGCCGATGGTTTCCGCGTAGAGCGCCCGCGTCCGCGGCGAAAGGGCGCGCCGGAACGCGGCGGGGTCGCCCGAATCCACGAAGCGCACCGTGCGGCCGAGCCGCGCGAACGTGTGGTGGAAGAGCTGATAGGTGCCGCCGTAGAGATTGTTCCCCGCCACGATCTCGTCGCCCAGCCGCGTGAGGCCCAGCAGTGCATAGGCAATGGCCGCCTGGCCGGAGGCTACGGCCACGGCGGCCGACCCGCCCTCCAGGGCTGCCACGCGCCGCTCAAACACGTCCGTGGTCGGGTTCGTCAGACGCGTGTAGATATGCCCGGCTGTTTTCAGCGCAAACAGGTCGGCGGCGTGCGCCGTGCTCTTGAAGGCGTACGACGTGGTCTGGTAAATCGGCACGGCCCGCGACCCCGTCGCGGGGTCCGCGTCCTGCCCGGCATGCACGGAGAGCGTCGCCAAGCGAAGCGGTTTCATGAGGGCCTTCCTCCCTTGGGCGTCCGGCCGATGCCGCGGCTGCTCCGGTGTCGGTAGTAGGTCCGGCGGACGGCCGTGTCAAGCAGATTCCCCGCCCGGCGCACGGCGCGGGACACGTCCGGGCGCCGCTCAGACGATGCGCCGGTCGGCGCCCGCCTGCCACAGGTCGGCGTTGGGACCCATGGCCTCCTTGAGCGGCCGCGTGGCGGCGTCCAGCTCGCGCCACAGCGCGGGCGGCAGGAATGGCTCGATGCCCGCGGCGTTGGCCTCCAACTGGGCGCGCGTGCGCGCGCCCGCCAGCACGCAGGTGACACCCGGCCGGGCGGCCAGCCAGGCCAGGGCCAGGCGCCCCATCGGGCACCGCTCGCGATCCGCGAGCGCGCGCAGGCCGTCGAGCGTCCGCCGCACCTCGCCCTCGTGGCCCGGGCCGCCGTGCCGGGCGCCCGGGCGCGTTCCGGCAAAGTGCCGCGTGCGGGTGCGCTGCGGCGGCAGCGCGTCGAAGCCGGCGTAGGCGCCGGTCAGCAGGCCTTGCATCAGCGGCATGTAGGCCATGACCCCGATGCCGCGGCGCCGGCAGAACGGCAGAATCTCGAACTCGACGGCGCGCGCCAGCAGGTTGTAGGCCACCTGGTTCACGGCGATCGGGACCCCGGCGGCCAGCGCTTCCTCCAGCTGGCGCGGGCCGAAGTTGCTGACACCGATATGCCGGATTTTGCCTTCGCGGCGCAGCGCCTCCATCTCGGCCAGCGCTTCGCCAATGCCGGGCGGGCGCCGGAGCAGGGCGTCGTCCGCGCCGAATGCGCGCAGGGCGGGCGCGCAGAGCGGCCAGTGAATCATGTACAGGTCAATCACGTCGGCGCCCAGCCGCCTCAGGCTGGCCTCGCACTGCGCGCGCAGGTCGGCGGGCCGGGCGTGGGTGGGCAGGACCTTGGTGCCGATGAGCGCCTCGGCGCGCCGGGAGCCCAGCGCCTTGCCGAGGGCCCGCTCGCTGGCGCCGTCATTGTACATCGCGGCGGTGTCAAAATACACGCAGCCCAGGTCGAGCGCCCGGGCGACGAGCGCGGCTTCTTCCGCGGCATTCCCTGCGCCCCAGTAGGCGCCGCCGCCGAACGACCACGCCCCGACGCCCAGCACGGGCAGGGTCAATCCCGACGCACCGCACGCGCGTTGTTCCATGGTTCCGCCCCGGGATGAGTGAGCCCTGTCGTTCTCGGTTCCTGTTCGCTCCCGCCCGGGCGACTCACGCCGCGCCGGCGTGCGCCGCGGCCACACAATCGATGGCCTGCCGATGCACCTCGGCCTTCGGCGGCAGCGTGACGACCCACGGCGCCATCAGGAAGCCGAGCAGCCGCTCGGGCGCGATGACGCGGGTGCAGTGGTCCACGAGCCGCCGGTAGTTATCCGGCTTCGCCCAGTTGCTGCCGCACGGGATCTGGTCGTAGCCCAGCGCGGCCAGGCGCTCGAATGCGGGCAGGATGCCCGGGTTAAAATTCGGCCTGGCCCGCATCGCGTCCGTGATCACGAAATCGGCCGCGTAATACCAGTTGCTCTGCACGACCGATCGCGGCATATTCGCGGCGAACTCGGCATCGGTCTTCTCCCAGATGACGTCCGACCAGACCCAGGCGCGCGCGCCGGACGCGGCGACGGCGGCGACGAGCAGATTGAGATCGTGCCACCAGCGTTCGCCTGAACGCAGGTCCGCGGGGCTGCAGAAGCGCGCGGTCTCCTCGTCCATGCCGAGGTGGAACAGGCGCGGACCGTCGAAGAGCTCGCAGGCTTCGCGGATCAGGTCGCGGCAGACCGCGTAGTACCGCGGCGTCGAGCGCATTCGGCGGTAGGCCCCGAGCCAGGCGTCGTGGGCGGCCGAGAAATTAAGTTTCGGGATCGGTTCGAGCCCGGCGTCGCGGCAGCGTGCGAGTTCGTCCCGGAGTTTGGCCGCGGACCAGGCGTCGGCCAGCGCGATCTCGGGATGGCTCGCATACGCGACGGCGTCCCCGAGATCGAGCACGAGCATGGTCTGGCCGGCCCGCGCCATGCGCGTAAGCAGCTCCCGCCACAGCGCCTCGTCAAAGCGCAAAAACGGGCGGTACGACGAGTGCGTCGGATCGTCCGCCTGCTGCGGCACGGCGCTCCACATGTTCATGCTCAGATGCAGGAGATAGGCGCGGATCATCGGCGGGGCCCTTCCCGTAAGACGCCCGCGCCGGACGGGGCGCTGTTCATCGAGGTGCTCGAAGCGGTGCGTTATGCCCACGCCAACGGCGT
>CAZUYI010000155.1:4157-6643 GCA_964624095.1 uncultured Verrucomicrobiota bacterium
AGACGCCCGCGCCGGACGGGGCGCAGGCAGCAAAGTATGTCCCCTGCCATCCGCGAAAGGCAAGCGCAAACAGCGTGCGCCACCTTCGCGCTCGCCCCTGCGTCACCGAGGCGTTACTTGTTTGTAGCCGGGATCTCGCTTCGGGAACATTGTTTTCGGGCGCAACGCGTCCAGGCCTGTCATGCGCCACCTTCGCCCCCCCGCGTCTACTGAGGCGTTGCATCAACAGCTCAAACAAGCTCATCAGGCGCAAAAATAAGACGTGAAAAAGGGCGTACAACGCGAGCCGGCGGCCACGAAACACCATGCGCGTGCCCCTGCAGACTGTCAAATTATAGTAACGATCGATATTCTTATTTGACTGCCTCATCATGGGGGGGGCGCCGCGCATGAAGCGACAGGCCCGCGTACCCCATGTCCCGGCGGCGCCGGTTTCCGGCGTCCCGAGCCGTCGCGTCGCGCTGGGTATGAACCCGGTCGCGGCGCATCGAGGCCGCGAGGTTAAGCTGGCGGAACGCGGCCGGAATGATATACTGCGTGTGGATTGGAAGGAGGCGGGTTGCCGGGCAGGCCGGGCGGCCGGCCGCGCGGCTCCCGGATGGGCCTGTGGCGGCCGTGACCCGCAGTGCCGGCGTGCAAAGGATCGCTCCATGAAACACGTTGCTGTTCTAGCCATGGGCGCGGCCGTCGGCGCGCTGTGTCTTGACACGGGGTGGGCCTCGCGCCTGCCGCCCGCGGGCCCGATGCGGCCGGGCGGGGTGGCCTTGACGGGCGCGCCGGCGCCGGTCCGGGTCGTGGCCGGGCGGTGGGGTCTGCCGGCGTATCGGGTGGCGCCGCCGGCCGCCCGGGCCGACCGATCGAAGGCGGCCAGTTTCACCATCCGGTATTTGAATCCGGGCGAGGCGAACTATTTCGGCGATGTGTGCGTGGGCTGGCCGGAAGCCTCGAAGGCCGCTTTTTCATACGCCGCCAATGCCTGGGCGGCGCTCGTAAACTCGGACGTGCCGATCGTGATCAGCGCCTGCTGGGCAGACATGGGGAGCGGGGGCATTCTCGGGCACGGCGGAGCGCGCGAGTTCTACCGCGACTTCGCGGGAGCGCCCCGGGCCGGGACGTATTTCTCCGTGGCCGTTGCCAATGCGCTGGCCGGCTCCGACCTGAACGGCGGCGATGAGGAAATGGTTTTGGCCTACAACAACCAGTTCGCGCGCTGGTATTTCGGCACGGACGCCCTGTGCCCGGGCGACCAGATTGATTTTGCCCAGGTCGTGATGCACGAGATGTGCCACGGGCTGGGGTTCCAGGGCTCGATGGAGGTGTACAGCGGCATGGCCACCTACGGCATGGGGTCGGACAATCTTCCGCTCATCTACGATCGTTTTGCCGTCACGGGCGGCGGGCAGGCGTTGCTCGCGTATCCGAGCCCCTGCTCCATCCTGGCCGGGTTGCTGACCGGCGGCTCGATCTACTTTGCCGGGCCGCGCGCTACGGCGGCCAACGGCGGGGTGTGGGCGAAGCTGTACGCGCCGGGCACGTGGAAGCCCGGCTCGAGCTACGTGCACCTGGACGAGGCGTTCAACGGCACGCCCAACGGCCTGATGACCTACGCGGTGGACTACGGCGAGTCCATTCACCATCCCGGCCCGGTCACGCTCGGGCTGCTGCACGACATCGGCTGGCCGGGCGGCGCGCTGCCGCGCCCGGCGATCCTGGCCAACGGGCAGGCGGCCGGCGAGCTGATCATCAGCACGTGGGACGTGCTGCAGGTGACCGTCGCGCTGGACCCTGGCGCCGACGCGGGGCAGGCCCGGGACTGGTGGCTGGCAGCGGACACGTCCTACGGGATCTTCGCCTACAATGCCGCGACGGGAGGCTGGGACGGCGTGCCGAGCCTGGCGGCGCTGCGCCCGGGCTACCAGGGCCCGCTGGTCAGCATGCCCGAGGCGGTGGCGCTGGACGTGTGGGGCCTGGCGCCCGGCGTGTTCCAGTTCTACTTTGGGATTGACGCCTTGAACGGCATCGTGGATGCCGACCTGATCTACGCGACCGTGCGGGTCACGGTGCAGTGACGTCTCGCCTCATGCGGAGAACACCGGCAGGCGGATGGATTTCGGGCGAGCGCGCTGCCGGGGCGTGAGGTCGGTCCGCAGCGCGCGGACCTTGAGGCCCCAGGCGCATCCGGCATTGGACGTCATGGCGGCGAGCAGCTCGTGCCGGCCGCGCCGGGCCTCGAACGGGACGCGGGCCTTGTCGAGTCCGGCCGGATTGACGCCTTTCGGGTCGCAGAACGCCGGCTTGCCGTCCAGCCACACGCGGATAGGGCCGTCGTAGCCCAGCCCGATGGTGAGCGTCATGGCCTCGGGGCAGGACAGGACGCACCGGAAATAGGCCAGGACATCGTTTGGCGCGCAGTTGAACAGGTCGCAGTGCAGGTCCCACAGGCCGGACGGGAACTCGCGCGCCTGCCAGCGCAGGGCGTCCGGCCG
>CAZUYI010000156.1:0-6610 GCA_964624095.1 uncultured Verrucomicrobiota bacterium
TGTTCCCCTCCTGCTCCTCTGCGCGTCGGCGCTGAGCGGCGCGCCGGCGCAGCCCGATGCGGCGTCCGCCACCGGGGCCGCCGTCGAGGCGTCGTCCGCAACGCCCTGCAAGACGCTCCGGCGGGCCATGGAGGGCAAGCACCAGCACCTGGTCGCCTACGGGACGAGCCTGACGTGGGCCGGGAGCTGGGTGGAGAAACTGCGCCATGCCCTGGCCTGCAAACAGGCAAAGTGGTGGAACTTCACGCTGACCAACGCCGGCTTCAACAGCAAGCACTCCGCCTGGGGCCTTGAGCGGCTGGAAGACCGTGTGCTCAACCGAAACCCGGATGGCGTCTTCCTCGAGTTCGCGATCAACGACGCGGTCGAAACCGCCAAGCTCTCGGTTGAACGGTGCCGGGCCAACCTGGAGACCCTGATTGACCGCATCCTGGCGCACAATCCCGACTGCGAGATAATTCTTCTGACCACCAATCCGACGGCGCCCGGCACGGTCCACTCCGAGCGGCGCCCGCGCCTGGAGCAGTATTACCAGGTGTACCGCGAGGTGGCGGCCGCGCGGGGCCTGCTGCTGGTGGACCTGTATCCGACCTGGAAGAAAATCCTGGACGAAGAGCCGGACCTGTTCAAGAAATACGTGCCGGACGGCCTGCATCCCGGCCCGCTCGGGGACACCCACGTGATCGTGCCCGGCATTCTTAAGGTCATGGGCTTGTGAGCGAGCGGTTGCGCCTGCCGTTGGCGAAGCGGGGGCGTCCTTGGGAGGGGAACGCGCCCCACTCGGCCGGGCGGCCGCCTGAACACGGTGACGCGAGGCGGAACAAGAGAAAGAATCCCCTTCCATGAGCTTGACCATCCACTCAAAGAATCCGCCCGCGGTGCGCATCGAGGGCGCCGCCCACCGCGTGCTGAGTTTTGCCGCCGGCGAGCTGCGCAGGTATCTGGGCGCCATCCTGAACGTCGAGCTCGGAGACGTGGGGACGCCCGCTGTCGTCGTGGCGGCCGGGTCGGCCGCGAGCGGGTTCGAGGGCGAGGCCTATACGATCCGCGTGGCGGCGGACGGGGTGCGGATCGAGGGCGCCGGGCCGGCGGGCGCGTTGTACGGCGTGTACGAGTTCCTACGCCGGTACGGCGGCTGCCGGTTCAGCAATCCGGGCCCTGACGGCGAGCGTATTCCGCGCCGCTCCGAGCTGCGGCTGCCGCCGGGCGAACTCGCGCGCCGCCCGCTGTTGAAGGTCCGCGGCATGCAGATCGCCGGCCGGCACGACCCCGACCGCATGCGGGGCCAGGTGGACTGGATGGCGAAGATCGGGCTCAACACGATCATGACCTTGCCGAAGGCGGATGACGATCCGAGCCAGGCGCGGGTGGATCGTGATCCGGCCACGGGAGAGGACCGCCGGAGCGGCGGCTCGCGGGCCTACACCGACGGCTGGTTCCGCGAGCAGGTCGGGCCCGCCCTACTGGACCGCGGCATGACCATCTGCATGGCCAACCATAATTTCCGGCGCTGGGTGCCGCCCCATCGGCACTTCGCCGAACACCCCGAGTGGTACGCGCTCGTGGACGGCGCGCGTAACCCGAACGTCGGCCAGATGTGCCTCTGCACGTCCAACGAGGCCATGCAGGCCACCCTGATCGAAAATGTCCGGCAGTACCTGCGGGACAACCCGGAGGTATCCATCGTCGGCATCTGCCCCGAGGATGGCATGGGAAGCTGCCAGTGCGACGTCTGCCGCGCCCTGGACGGCGCCACGCCGGGCGGTTCGCGCCGGGGCGGCGCGAACTGGCGCACGCCGGAGGGGGAAAACCGAAGCCTGGTCCGCCGCTACGCGCTGCTGGTCAATGCGGTGGCGCGCGCCCTGCGCGCGGAGTTCCCGGGCGTGTGGGTCTATTACTCGGCCTACATTGATCTGATGTGGCCGCCGCGCGACGTGACGCTCGAAGATAACGTCGTGGTGATGCTGTCGCTTTACTGGCGGTGCGCGGCCCACCGGATTGCGCCCGACGCCTGCGAGATGAACCGGTTCCTCAACGGTATCCTTCAACGATGGCATGCCGCGCACCGCGGCCCGCTGCTGGTCAACGACTATTATTACGGCATGAACGCCCAGCGCGTGCTGCCCTATCCGATGGGGGAGCTGGCCTGCGCCGATTGGCCGGGCTACCGGCAGGCCGGGGTGGTGGGCGGCAAGACCAATACGGATTCCGCCCAGTTGGCCGTTTACGGGCTGAATTACCTGGCCTTCGGCCGCAGCGGGTGGGAGGAGCCGGTGGACTACGCGGCGCTGCGCGCCGAGTTTCTCGAAGGGCTCTTCGGCGCGGCTGCGCCGGCGCTCGAGCCGGTCTACGCGGCCTTCGACGAGGCGGTCCGGAAGGTCGGGCGCGGCGAGGCGGGCGAGTCCCGCTGGCTCCGGCCGGCGCCGCCCGCGAAGGGCTGCCTGCTGCCCAATGCCCGCAACATCGTGTATTTTCTCGAGGAGGTCGGGCTGGATTTCATCCGGGAACGGATCCGGCAGGCGGAATCCCTGGCGTCTGACGCGCGGGAACGGCGCCAGGTGGCGCGCTTCAAGGACGCCGTGGAATACTGGCGGCTCTGCCGGGACTACCTGGCGCTGCGGATGGATGCTGAGGAAGCGGAGCGGGCGAATTCCGCGCACGCCCGGAAACTGTTCCGCCTCGCGCATCAGGCCGTGCGGGCGGTGCAGGCGCACGCGCAGCGGATCAAGAACGACGGCTGGGCCCTCGCGCCCGAGGGGTTCGCCCGCGAGGAGGCCCGCATGGCCGAGCAGTCGAAGGGATGATGAACCCCGTGCGCGCGGCGGATACTCTGCTGAAGCTGATCGATCCCGGCTGCCTGAACCTGGTCCTGGTTCGGCACGGGCAGCCGGATGGGACGGTCCGCTGTCCCGGCTTGATCGGCGGCGGGCTGAGCCGGCTCGGGCGCCGGCAGGCGGCGCGACTGGCAACGCGCCTCGCCGCGCTGCCGCTGGACTGCGTATACACGTCGGACATGGCCCGCGCCCATCAGACGGCCGAGGCCGTGTGCGCGTTTCATCCGCGTGCGCCGTTCCGCGTCCTGCCGGACATCCGGGAAATATCCGTGTTTCAAGTTGCGGGAATGCCTCCGGCCCGGACCGCCGAGGAGCGCCGGCGGCTCCACGAAGAGCGCGCCAGGGTCCGGCGTTTCGCCCGGCTCGTGCGGCGACAGCATAAGCCAGGGCAGCTCATCGCCATGATTGCGCACAACGGCGTCTGCGGAATGCTGCTGGCGGAGCTGTCGGGCCTTGCGTACCGCCGGCTGATCCCATTCGTCATCGCCCATACCGGCGTCTCCGTGGCGGCGGTGGCGGCGGCACCCCCGGTCGTGACCTTGCGGCTGATGGGCTGTTGCCGGCACCTGGGCCCGGAGATGGTGTCGTACGCGGGCGCGCCGAAAAGTCCATGAACCACTGGCGGCCGCTGGAGGGCCCGGGTGCCCACCGCGTCGCCCGCCGCGGCATTTTGATTGCCCTGGTCTCGCGCGCAATGGTACGCTCCTGGAATGAGGCCCAGCCGTTCGATGGCCATCCCGCGGACCACGCGCCCAGAGTGTGAAAAACATCCCCTCCACAGAGTGTGCGGAAAGAGGAGCGCCCATGAACCGGATGTGGATCAGTATCGTCCTGGCAGGGATCGCAAGCATAGGGAACGCGGCGGAACAGCAGGAGTGGCCGCCGCCCCGGCCCGCCGCGTGGGCCGTGGAACCGGCCAGCAACGCGTTCCTGAACGCGGCGGATTTCGATTCGCCGGCCTCGACCACCCGCGGCATCCAGGAAGCCATCGAGGCCCTGCCGCCCGGCGGCGGCACGGTCTTCGTGCCGCCCGGCGAACACGTCATCGAACGGTCCATTGACCTGCGGCCCGGAACGCAGTTGATCGGGGCGGGGCGGAACACGGTCCTCAAAAAGGCGCCGCTCGTCATCGTGCCGCTGGCCGAGGATGTCCGGAAAGACGCCGACCAGGCCTACGTGGTGGTCCGGGACCCCGCGGCGCTGCGCCCCGGCATGGCGGTCACCGTCTGCGACCGGCAGCAGGTCATCCGGAAAGCGCCCTGGCTGATCCGGCGGGTGGACGGGAACAAGGTGACCCTGTACTTCGAGGGATGTAACTCGACAGGCGACGGCCGGATGTACACGGTCGAGTTCAAGCCGACGGCCGAGCTCCGGGTGGATCGGGGCGCCGCGCTGGTGACGGCCTTCTGGATGATCAGTCCGGCCCCGGACAGCCTGATCGAGAATCTCTCCGTGGACGGCAACAAGAAAGGACAGCATATCGGCGGCAAGCCGGTTTTCATGGACTACGCCGGCGTTCCCAACGCCCTGCGCAACATCAAGGGGGTGGGGTTCCGCTGCACGCTGCGGCGCCTCTGGATTCATGACGCCGTCGGCGTGAACGTGAGCTGCTCGAGCGGGCGCGCGCTGATCACCGATTGCGATATCTGGGGCGGCTGGCAGGGCATTCACCTCGGCGCCGGCCCGCTGGTGAAAATCGTGAACAACCTCGTTCACGACCACGAGCATATCGGGATTTCGTTCTGCATGGGCAATTTCGGGTGCATCGTGGCCCAGAACCACATCTACCAGAACCAGGTCGGCATCGGCGCGCTAGGCGCCCGGATTTACCAATACAGTGCGAGTTACTCAAACCAGGCGCACCTGGCCCGGGACGGGGATCATTACCACATCATCACGCAGAACCAGATATTCAATAACCGGCGCGCCGGTATCAGCTCGGGGCAGGGCCACCTGGGTCCGACCGACTACGTCATCACCGACAACATCGTGATGAACAACAACCTGGACGGCGCCTGGCCGCTCCACCGGGACGACTTGCCGGGCGGGATAGCCTTTTACAACGCGCGGAACTGCGTGATCGCGAACAACCGCTGCTATGACGACCAGGACGAGTTCGGGTGCGGGGAGCTCATCGAAGACGCCCCGGCGGGCAGTTGCACGATCACCATCAAGTACTACATGGCGCGGCCGGTGAGCGGGGGGCCATTCCACGATCCGCCGCATTTCCAGACGTTCCGGATGGCCCTCTCAAACGGGACAAACCAGGAAGAGGTCAACGTGGTCCGGCGCGACCCGAAACCGGGTAAGAACGTGCTGACCCTCGATGCGCCGCTGAAGTTCTCGTATCCGAAAGGCACCGACCCGCGCATCCTCAAGAGCCAGTGGTGGGGGATCATCGTGACGGGGTCCGAAAGCCGCGGGAACGTGATTTCGGGCAACCAGTGTTCGGAAAACGCGCTGGGCGGGCTGCTGGTGTACAACGAGGGCGGGGCCGTGGGCCTGAACGCGGGCGGCGAAACGGCCGTGGATCCCGCGCGCTCGTTCCTGCAGAACCTGTGCCCGGCCGTGGAGACGGCCGGGTTGTCCAATCCCGGGTTCGAGGAGGACAGCGGCTGGACGCTCGGCGCGGGCGCGGCGCTCGACGGCGCGGAGCGGCAGGCCGGCGAGCGGTCGCTGAAACTGGCGCTGGCGGACGACCGGTCGGCGGCGGAAGCGCGGTCGGTCCCGTTCGACATCAAGCCGGACCGGCGCTACCGGGTCTCGGGCTGCGCGGCCGGTCTTGCCGCTTTGACCTCCGGCTTCGCTGCGGGCTTGGACTCCGGCTTCGTCTCCGCCTTGGCTTCGGGCTTAGACTCCGGTTTGGCGTCCGGTTTCGCCGCGGGAGGCAGCGGCTGGTCGGTCAGTTTCAGCGTGTAGTTCTTTCCCGGGAGCCAGATCGTCACGGCCTGCTTGCGCCGATCCGCGACCATTTCGTAAGCCTGCATCTGCTGGGGCAGGTCGCTCTTCTGGAAGACCGTCCGTCCATCGCGATGGTCCAGGCACAGCAGACCGGTATTGATCCGACTGCTGCTTTGCCGGTCGGGCCGCTGGAACCGCACAAACATCAGGACCGGCGACTCGGCTGGCTGGTCCGTCGGAAACCCGTATTGCTCGATCTCGGCCGGATTTTTCCAGAGGGCCTTGCCCGTGCTGCGGTCGAAGCCGTACACATGCCCGGTCAGCATCATCAACTGCGCGGCGCCGTAGGTGCTATAGGGGTTAAAGCCGAAGTGGACTTCCGCCGCCTGGGGATTGGCCCGCTGCTCCGCGCGGTTCGTCGCCACGATGTAGTGGTCTTGCGCGCGGAGCACGTGCAGCGAGACCAGTTTCGGCTCCGGCGCCGTCAAACTGGCCCGCAACCGCACGCGGTCGTCGGTGAGCGACCGAATCGTGAGCTGGCCGTCCGGCAGCACCCAGGCGACCTCGTCGCAATCGACCAGCGCGCCGCGGGTCTCGGGCGGCATCTGCTCGCGCCACAGTTCGCGGCCGCTCCACGCATCATACAGTCGCAACTGGAGCGGCTCCGTCGGCTGGCTTTGACTCCAGGCCAGTACGTGGCGTCCGCACGTCGCCCAGCGATTCTCCAGTTTCTCGACCTTGCGATCGCCCAACTCGCGGCCATCGACCGCGCTGAACACGCGGGCCGTGTCGCCGCTGGCCGCAACCGCGAAAACCAGCTCATCGTCACCAAACACGTCGCTGCCCTGCGGCAGGTTCTCGCGCTCCCAGATGTG
>CAZUYI010000157.1:0-6604 GCA_964624095.1 uncultured Verrucomicrobiota bacterium
CCGATGGGCAGAATGCCGGCCGTCGGCAGCAGGGCCAGCGTTTCGGCGATCGGGCCGGGCCCGAAATCCTTGACGTGGTTGTTGGCCAGGCAGGCGTGCGTGAGGCGGAGCTTCTTCAGCCCGTTGAGCGCGGCGGGCGGCACGCGGAAATTAGGGCCGCCCTTGAGAATCGGCGCGCCCGTCACGCCGAGCGGCGATTCGAGGTTCGTCAGGACGGCGTCGTAGCCGTCGGCCAGCGCGATAAAGTCGCCCAGCAGCGGCTCGACCGCGCCGTCGCAGAAAGGTTTTTCATACGCCATGACCGGGCACAAGTCCCCCGTGTGCAGCATGCGCAGGGATGGCGTGTCCGGCAGGAGTTGGATGAGTCCGCGGTCTTGTTTGAGTGTCATGGTCATGGCGGAAGGCCTCCTTTGCACCTCGCAGAAGTGTGCCCGGCCAGCGGGTGGAAGTCAAGGCCGGGCCGGCCGCTGGCCGGTCCGGCCGCTGTCAAGGCCGCCAATTCAAAGACGCGGAGAGTACGCCCGCGGAGGGCCGGGACCGGCGGCTACTCGTGCACGACGATCCGGATGCGTTTCACGTCGCTCGGCGGGGTATCCCGTTCCCAGGGGCGCGTGTACTGGAGTGTCGCGGTCGTGCGGCCGGGCTTCAGGGCCTCGAACGTCCACAGCTCGTGGCCGCCGGCGCCGCACAACCGGCTGTCGGGCGGTTCATAGCGGTTCGTGAGGCAGCGGGCGACCCGCGGGTCCGGCGGGCCGGCCAATTGCCAGCCGAAGCCCGTGGTGGGATTGGAGGCCAGCCGAATCGCAAACGGGCGGCCGGCGGCGACGGTGATCGGCTCGTCGGGATTGAGATATATCTCCGGACATGGGGGTGGCGACCGGCCAGGCGGTATGGATTGAGCCATGACGGCGTTCTCCGCGACGCTAAGCGCGACAGCCAGCGCCACTCCCGTCACGCAGCGCGATGTCATGAATCATCCCCGCACTCGGCAGCTCAGCGCAGCGCGTGCTCGTCCGGCTTGTGGCGGCAACGCGCATTCTGCCCGACGGCGTTGATCTCGTAATCGGCAGCCGACAGACCCGCCGTCCGCGCGTCGGCCCCGATGTTCGGCGAGGCCGGGCAGATCGGTAATTGCTTCATATAGCCCTGAGGCCCCGCGATCAGCTCGAAGCGCTCCGTATCATCGGCGCCCGGGATCGGAGCGCCATTGGTCAGCCCGTGTTCCAGGGCATATTGATCCTTGGCGGCTTCAATCTGGCGCAGGTTATTGATGCAGGCATTCTTCTGGGAGGTCACGCGCGCCTTGACGAAGCTGGGAATGGCGATCGCGGACAGCATGCCGACAGGCATCATGGCCATCTGGAGCACCATCGTCTTCGCGTCGGCCGAGGTTGTTCCGAGCGAGCGGATTCCCTGCTCCTCGTTGACGGTCACATACGCATAGGTCGGGATCTTGTTCAGCTTGTAGAAGCTCCGCATGAACGCCGCCCCAATCGCTGTGCCCGGTTCCGTTTCGCCCATGCCGGCGCTGAGTACCGCGGCGGCTTCCTGAATCTTCGACACTGCGTCGCAGAGCCGGGGGGTGAAATAAGTCAAGCCGTTAAGGGTCATGGGGAGCCCTTCAAACGCCTTCTGGAACTCTGGGGTAGCGGACAGGCCGGCGCCCTTCTCGAAGGCCTCCACGGCGTCCTTGACCACCTTGTCGGTGGAGCCGAACAGCAGGTAGCCGGCGTGCATGGTGAACGTCGGCTGCAACGGGATGGGCAGCGGCAGTGGAATCGCCAGCGAGCGCAAGGTTGTGGCGCCCAGCTCCGTCCGGAGCAGGGGCAAGCCCTTGCCGGAGAGTTTCTGGTCCAGCATCTCGAGCACGGACGCGTCCTTGACCGCGAGCCCGATCAGGAACGCCGGCTCGGGTATCGTCAGCGGAGTCTTGCCGAGCGGCAGGCTGACGGTGGAGGCCTGGTCGAACTGGATGGACACGAAACCGCCTTCGCCCGCGGACCGAATCAGGCGGCGGAGGTCAATCTCGGCCGTCGTGTCCAGGTCCTTGACCGCCGATTGAAACGACGCCTGGACCTCGGGTGTCGCGAGCTCGGCGATGCCGGACTCGACGAGCTCCCAGAGCCGGTTCAGATCCATAGAGCCGGCACAGGCCATGACCGTGTCTGCCGGCAGGAATCGGAGCGCCGGCAATTCGCGTGGCGCACCGCCTGCGAGGGCCTGCCAAAGCGGCAGCTCGCGGGCTGCCGGATCCCGCGCCAGGAAGGATTTGACCCGACTCGTGCCGTCGTTGTTCGGCACCATGCTAAAGCCATACCCGCGCACGGCGTAAAACCCGTTCTTGTCGAGAAACGCGTTGAGTCGCGCAGCCAGATCGGCCGCCGGCTGGATTTCGGCATTGGCCGCCGCGCTGGTGGCCAGCTCGTCGGCGACCGTGTCCACGCAGCGCTTGACGATCCCATCCAGATTCGCGACCACCAGCAAATCGCCGCCGCTGTCAAGCTGGGCCGCGACGCGGTGGAACGGCGTGTCGGGCGGCGGAGGCGGTGGCGGCGGCCGGCATCCTGCCCACAGGCCCGCCAGCGCGGCCGCGATGACCAACAGACACAGGGCGCGTACCATCGGCTTGCCACGCATGGCGACTCCTTGGTTGGAGGTGAATCGAACCCGCCATTTCCCCGCCGACCCCCGGCGGGCAAGATACAGTCAAACTTCAATTATCATATTTGTTTTTCGGGAAGAAGCAAGGCTTTTTCGTTCAGGGGGTGCGGTATTTTTGCATCGTGCCGGGCGTGCGGTTAGGGCGGGCTGCGATGCGGCTGCCCGGCCCGTTCGATAGCGGCCTCGAGTGAAGCGTCGTCACGGCCGGCGGTCACTGTCTTGCCGCGCCCGGCACGCTGCCTGAACATGCTGCCTGAACACATGCTGCCTGAACACTTGCATTGATCCGCAGGGTGGGATAGCCTTGCGCGCAACCCGTTACGCGTGTCGGCTGGCGTACCGGGCGTTCCGCTGAGGCAGGCCATGCATCTACGCATCTGCCGTCCAATGTGGGTGTTCGCCTCGTGGCTGGTATTCAGTGCCAGCCTGCCGGCGGCCGTGCGGCTGCCGCGCGTGTTTGGCGACCACATGGTCCTGCAGCAGGGCCAGCCGGTGCCCGTGTGGGGATGGGCCGGGCCGGACGAGCCGGTTGCGGTGGCCTTTGCCGGCCAGGTCAAGACCACCCGCGCCGGCGCCGACGGGCGCTGGAGAGTCCAGTTCGACCCGCTGACGTCGAGTTATGAACCGGCGGACCTGACGGTGACCGGGTCCGATACGCGGGTGCTCAAGGACGTGCTGGTCGGCGAGGTCTGGCTCTGCTCGGGCCAATCGAACATGGACAATGTGTTGCGGGAGGAGAATGTGTTCGACGCGGCCGCGGAAATCGCCGCCGCGACCAATTCGGCCATCCGCCAGTTCCGCGTGAAGGTGTACGGCGCGTACCGGCCCCGGGACGACGCCGAGGGAGGCGTCTGGACGGTCTGCTCCCCGCACACGGCCTCCGGCTTCACCGCGGCGGGCTACTTCTTTGCGCGGGCGCTCGAACGGGAATTGAAGGCCCCGGTGGGGCTGATCAACGGCAGCGCCGGCGGCACGCCCATCGAGCAGTGGATCAACGCCGAGGGCTACCGGCAGGTGCCGTCGCTGGCCCGGCACGTGCCGGTCTTCGAAGCCTGGGAGGTCGGCACCGACACCGGCCGCAAGGCCTATGGCGAGTATATCGCCCGGATGAAGGCCTGGCTGCCCGCCGCGGAAGCGGCGCTGGCGGCCGGGCGCATTCTTCCCGCCCGTCCGGCCTCGCCCACGGAGTCGGCGCCGACGGTGACGCCCACGACGCTGTTCAACGGGATCATTCACCCGGTGATTCCCTATGCGATCCGGGGTGTGCTGTGGTACCAGGGTGAAGGGGCCTTGGGGGCCACGTATCTCGACCGGCTGAAAGCGCTCGTTGGAGGCTGGCGCGCGGCGTGGGGCGCGGGCGAACTCCCGTTTCACATCGTGCAACTGCCCAACTACCAGACCGGCGGAGCCGATCCGAACGACCCGGCGGGCGACTCGGGCTACGCGCGGGTCCGCGAGGCGCAGATGCGGGCGGCGGCGGCGATCCCGAACACGGGGTTCATCGTCACGATCGACATCGGCGAATCCAACAACATCCATCCCCGCAACAAGCAGGACGTCGGGGCGCGCCTGGCGCGCCGGGCTCTGGCCGACACCTACGGCCGAGCCCTGGCGTCCTGCGGGCCGGTCTACAAGCGATTTGAAATCGAGCCGGGCCGTATCCGCGTGTTCTTCGCGCACGCGGAAGGCGGCCTGATGGCCGGCGAGAAGAACGGGCTCGAGCCGGTCCGCGAAGTCCCGGGCGGCGCACTCCGCTGGTTCGCCGTCGCGGGCGCCGACCGGGTCTGGCGCTGGGCGGATGCAACGATGGACGGCGAGACGGTGCTGGTGTCCAGCGCCGACATCACGGCGCCGGTCGCGGTCCGCTACGCGTTCACCGCCGATCCGACCGGAGTGTTCCTCTATAGCCGCGAGGGCCTGCCGGCATCCCCGTTCCGTACCGATGACTGGAAATGAGCCGCCCGGCAACGGGCGCCCGGCCAGCCACAGGGCGGCCGCCGGATTCGAACCCATGCGCTGGGAGACAAGCATGCAAGCGTGGATGACAGCCGGCCGCGCCGTGCAGGCGGCCGCGGCGGGCCTGGTGTTGACGGCGATGACGGCGCCGGAGGCCTTGGCCGAGGTCAAGCCGGCGTCCGTCTTCGGAGCGCGCATGGTGCTGCAACAGGGCCGGCCCGTGCCGGTCTGGGGCCGGGCGGACCCCGGCGAATCGGTGAACGTCTCGTTCGCCGGCCAGCAGAAAACGGCCGTGGCGGATGCGGATGGCGCCTGGTCAATGCGCCTGGATCCGCTCGAGGCCAGCCGGGAAGGCCGGCCGCTGGTCATCGAGGGGAACAATCGCATCAAGTTCGACGACGTGCGGGTCGGCGACGTATGGCTGTGTTCCGGGCAATCCAACATGCAATGGCCGCTGAACCAGGCGACGGATGGCCCGGCGGCGGTGGAGGCGGCCACCGAGCCGCTGATTCGTCTGGCGACGGTCCCGTTGGTCCGGGCGGCGCTGCCCGCGGCCGGGCAGCCGCTCGAGTGGCAGGAATGCACGCCGACATCGGCGGCCGGCTTTTCGGCGGTCGGCTTTTATTTCGGGCGCGAACTGGCCCGGGCGCTGGACGTCCCGATCGGCCTGATAGACGCCAGTTGGGGCGGTTCGTATGTTGAGGCCTGGACCCCGCTCCGCGGATTCAAGCAGGTACCCGAGCTGGCGGACCTTGTCCGCCGCGTCGAACTGTGGGACCCGCGCACGCCGGCGGGCAAGGCTGCCCACACGGAGGCGCTGGCACGCGTCCGGGCATGGCTCCCAAAGGCCGAGCAGGCCCTGGCCGAGGGGCGCCCGCCGGACGAGCTGCCTCCCATGCCGGGCCCGGCGCTCACCGTCAAGGAACCGACGGTGCTGTACAACGGCATCATTCATCCCCTGGTCCCCTGTGCCCTGCGGGGGGTGATCTGGTACCAGGGCGAAGCGAACGCGGCGGATGGCGCCTCCTATTTCGATAAAATGCGGGCACTCATCGGCGGGTGGCGGTCGGCCTTTGAATATCCCGACCTGCCCTTTTACCTGGTGCAACTGGCCAATTTCCGGGCGGACAGCGGCACGCCGCAGGGCGGATCGGGCTATGCGGCCATCCGCGAAGCCCAGCGCCGGTGCCTGGAACTCCCGCGCACCGGTATGGCCGTGGCCATTGACGTCGGCGATCCGGCCAGCGTGCATCCGCTCAACAAGCGGGACGTCGGCTGGCGGCTGGCCCTCTGGGCACTGGCCCGGGATTACGGCCGGCCGCTGGAGTGCAGCGGGCCGCTTTACCGCGCACACGCGGTCGAGGATAACCGAATCCGGATTTCATTCGACCATGTCGGCGCCGGACTGATGGTCGGCCGGAAAACCGGGCCGGGCCCCGCTGTTCCGGCAGGGGATGAGCCGCTGAAGCGGTTTGCCGTCGCCGGCGCCGACCGGCGCTGGGCCTGGGCGGAGGCCGTCATAGACCGGGACAGCGTGGTGGTTTCCAGTCCCGAGGTGCCGGCGCCCGTGGCCGTCCGGTATGCCTACGACGCCCATCCGGCTGGATGCAATCTCTACAACCGGGATGGGCTTCCCGCCTCGCCCTTCCGGACGGACTCGTGGTAAGGCCGGCGCGCGCCGGCGGGGTCCACGCGCAGCAGCGGACCTGAAACATATTGACCGAAATGCCGGCGGATGCCATACTGGCGCCACATGGGATTCCGTTCAGTCGCCGGTTGAGCCGGACGGGTGACTGGCGGGTGCCGGGCGCGGATACGCGCGAAGGGCAGCGGATCGTGAAGCGCATTCATGGCGGCAGGCTTTCATCACGGGAGAATTCAATGAACATCCGGACGGTGTTCCAGCGAGTGGCGCAGGGGTGTCTGGTCGCGGTCTTGGCGGCAGGCGTGCTGGGCTGCGAAGACGATGACGATGATCTGCCCGTCC
>CAZUYI010000158.1:0-1620 GCA_964624095.1 uncultured Verrucomicrobiota bacterium
CGCCAGCGCTACGAGAAGTTCCGAGCCATGGGCGTGTTTCTCGAAACGCCGCCGCCGGGGCCGCCCGCTCCCGCCACGGCGGCACCCGATGCCCCCGCGCCCCCGTAAGCCGGCCCTGTCGCGGTCCCGCGCGCGGCGGCGCGGCCGGCCGGGGCGAACCGTCCGCCATCCTCAACCGACCATTGCACACCGTTATGCACCCCTATCGCACCCATACCTGCGGCGAACTGCGCCGCGCGCACCTCGACGCCACCGCCCGGCTGTCCGGCTGGGTCTTCCGCAAGCGCGACCACGGCCAGCTGCTCTTCCTCGACCTGCGCGATCACTACGGGCTTACCCAGGTGGTCATCCACCCGGACCGCCCCTTCTTCGAGGCCTGCAAGCGGCTGCGCCTCGAAAGCGTCATCACCGTCAGCGGGCCGGTCGTGGCGCGCTCGGCCGACACGGTGAACCCGGCTTTGCCGACCGGCGAGATCGAGCTGGTGGCCGACGCGTTCGCCCTCGAGTCGCCCTGCGAGCCCCTGCCGCTTCCCATTGACAGCGACCAGGACGGCCCGGAAGACCTGCGGCTGCGCTACCGCTACCTGGACCTGCGCCGGGAGCGGCTGCACCGCAACATCCTGCTGCGCAGCCGGGTGATCGCCTTCCTGCGCCAGCGGATGCACGCGCTGGGCTTCCACGAGTTCCAGACCCCGATCCTCACCAGCAGTTCGCCGGAAGGCGCGCGCGACTACCTCGTGCCCAGCCGGGTGCACCCGGGCTGCTTTTACGCGCTGCCCCAGGCGCCGCAGCAGTTCAAGCAGCTCCTGATGGTGGCCGGGTTTGACCGCTACTTCCAGATCGCACCCTGCTTCCGCGACGAGGACGCCCGGGCCGACCGCTCGCCGGGCGAATTCTACCAGCTCGACCTGGAGCTCTCGTTCGCGACCCAGGAGGACGTGTTCGCCGTGGTCGAGGACGTGCTCGGCGGCGTGTTCCAGGCCTTTTCGCCGCATCCCTTCAACGCCCCGCCGTTCCCGCGCATTCCCTATGCCCAGGCGCTGGTCCGCTACGGCACCGACAAACCCGACCTGCGGAATCCCATCGAGATGTGCGACGTTACGGACCTGTTCCGCGCATCCGAGTTCAAGGCGTTCCGCTCGGTCATCGAGCAGGGTGGCGTGGTCCGCGCCATTCCCGTCCCGGACCTCGCCTCGCAGCCGCGCAGCTTCTTCGACAAGCTCGTGGACCATGCCCGCGGCCTCGGCGCCAAGGGCCTGGCCTACCTGGTGTGGACCGGGGACGCCGTGAAGGGGCCGCTCGCCAAGTTCCTCGCGCCCGGCCAGCTCGAGGCCCTCGCCCGCGCGGGCGGCGTCTCGCGCGGAGACGTTATCTTTTTCGTGTGCGACCGGGCCCGCGAGGTCAACCGGATTGCCGGCGACCTGCGGACGAAGCTCGGAACGGACCTGAAGCGGATCGCCCCGGACGTGTTCCGGTTCTGCTGGATCACGGATTTCCCGATGTACGAGCGGGACGAGGAGAGCGGGCGGATCGTGTTTTCGCACAATCCCTTTTCCATGCCGCAGGGCGGCCTGGACGCCCTGAACTCCCGGGATCCGCTCGAGCTCCTGGCCTACCAAT
>CAZUYI010000158.1:1630-6524 GCA_964624095.1 uncultured Verrucomicrobiota bacterium
ATACGACATCGTCTGCAACGGCATCGAATTGTCCAGCGGCGCGATCCGCAACCACCGGCCGGATATCATGTACCGGGCCTTCGAGCTGGCCGGGTACAGCCGCCAGGACGTGGACGAGCGGTTCTCCGGCATGATCACCGCCTTCCGGATGGGCGCACCCCCGCACGGCGGCATTGCGCCCGGCATAGACCGCATCGTCATGCTGCTGGCCGGCGAACGCACCCTGCGCGAGGTCATCGCCTTCCCCATGAATCAGAAGGCCCAGGACCTGATGATGGGCGCCCCCGCCCCGGTCTCCGCGCACCAGCTCCGCGACCTGCACCTCGCGGTGACCCTTCCGCCCCGCGGGGAGGCGCCTGGCGCCGGCCCCTCCGAGCGCCCCGCGGGCTCACGGGGCGGATCCGATAGCGGGTAACGGACGGAGCCGACGCCCGCCGGAAGGTCCGGGCCCCGTGCACTCGATCGCGCCCGACCCTCGGCGATCAAAGCGAGGCCACGCGGCCGCCGTCGGGCAGGCCCAGGACGTAGCGGTTCATCCAGTCGAGCAACACTTCGTTCTGGATGCGGCGCACGAGGGGCGTCCCGATGACCGAGCCGCAGTGGAAATGGTTCGGCAGGCGGACCATCTCGACCGGGCAGCCGGCCGTCTTGAGAACCGAATAAAACTGCTCCGACTGCTCCGCCGGGCACCGGTAATCCTGCTCCGCCTGCACCAGGAGCGTAGGGGTCCGGCAGCGGTGCGCACAGGTGATCGGCGAGCAGCGGGCATAGGTTTCGGGCGTTTCGTGCAGGAGCCCGCCGTTGGCGAAGGCCGCGAAGCGTACGCCGATGTCGCTGACCCCCGCCATGCTCACCCAGTTCGTCACCGGGTTCTCCGGCACGGCGGCCTTGAAGCGGTCCGTGTGCCCGACGATCCAGCAGGAAAGGTTCCCTCCCCCTGACAGCCCGCACACGCCGAGCCGCTCGGGGTCGGCGAGGCCCCTGGCCACGGCCGCGTCCACGCCGGCCATGAGATCCTGATAGTCCAGGGTGCCCCACGCGCCGAGGATTTTTGTGGAAAACCCGTCGCCGTAGCCGGACGAGCCGCGCTGGTTGATGAAGAGCACGGCGTAGCCGGCACCAGCCAGCATCTGGTAATCGAAGAAATAGATATGCCCGACCGCGGCGAAGGGGCCGCCGTGAATGTACAGGATCGTCGGGTAAGGCGGCTTGCCGGACGGCGGGGTCAGCAGCCAGCCTTCCACCTCCCGGCCGTCCACGGACGGGAACAGGAGCCGCTCGGCCGACGGAAGCCGCCGGCGGTCGAGGAGGGCGCGGTTCAAGTCGGTCAGCGGCCGTTCGGCGCGCCCGTCGAGTCCGCAGACGCGCAGGTTGGCCGGGTCCTGCAGGGTGCTTTGGAGGAAGAGCAGCCGCTCGCCATCGCTGTCCATGGGCGCGCAGAACCGATCCCCGGAAACTATCGGGGCCCAGTCTTCAGGCCCCTCGAGGGCCACCCGGTAGATGCCCACCTGCCCGCTCGCCTGGACGGGCACGCAGGCCCATCGGCTGTCGCGGGTGACGAGCGGAGGCCTGTACTCTTGGAACCAGCCGACCGGGAGATCGCCGATCATCATGCCGTTGACGCCGACCTCGAGCCCGGCGGTCCGGCATTCCGGGTTACGGCCGTCGCGGCCGACGACCCAGAGATCGTACTTATAGCCGTAAGGCCGCCCGCCGGGCGTGCCGGTGAACACGATGCGGCCGTCCGGCGTCCAGCTGCCGTTCTGGCCCAACCCGATGTCGGAGACCACCGTGCGCACGCGGCCGTCCCGGCCGACGATCTTGAGGGACGTATAGAAGGATCCGTGATCCGGCTCGCATCGGACGGGGAACAGGATGTCTTCGCCGTCCGGCGACCAGAGCGGGGCGCCGTAGAGGTTGATGCCGCGGGTCAACGCCACGAGGTCGCGGCCGTCCGGCCGCACCCGGTAGATGTTCTGGGCCTGGCGGTGCAGGTAGCCCACCCCGTCCACCCGATAGAGCGCGCGCGTGATCCGGTACGGCCGGACGGGATCCGGCACGTCCTCGTCGAGCCCGCCGGCAAACGCCAGGGTGCGCCCGTCCGGCGACCAGGCCGGCCGGCCGGTCACGCCCTGCCGGATGGCCGTGACGGCCCGTGCCGCGCCGCCCTCCGCCGGCATGCAATGCACCTGGGGCACCCCGTCGCACTCGCGGAGGAACGCGATCTGCCGGCCGTCCGGCGACCAGGCCGCGTTGAACTGGCGGCCCGGCCCCGAGATCAGCCGCCGCGTGGCGCCCGTGGCCAGCGAGAGAATCCAGAGTTCGCCGGAGTCCCGCTCGGTGGACGGGTCCACCGTAGAGACGCCGTACAGCACCGCGGTCCCATCCGGCGACAACCGGGCTTCCTGCAGGACGTTCAAGCGGAACACATCCGATGGCTGAACCGGGCGTCTGTCTTCCATGTTCCTTCCTCGTGTGCTGCGCCGGCCGCGCATCAGCCCGGCGCGGGCGGCGATGTGAGCAGGTCCTCCAGCGCCGTTTCTTCCTCGGCGCGGGTGGCCAGTTGTTTGACGCGCACCGTGCCGCGGGCGACATCGTCGGGCCCGATGTACACGGCTCGCTGGAATCCGCCGGCGCCGGCGCGCCCGAAGAACAGGCGGGGCTTCTCGGCGCGGAGCGCCAGGTCAACCGTCCAGCCCGCCCGGCGCAGGGCCTGGGCCAGCCGGACGGCCGCCTCCCGCTGGAGTTCCTCCATGAACCCGATGGCCCAGTCGGCCCCCAGCGGCCCGGCCGGCGCTAGGCCGCGGTCGGCCAGGAGTTCGGCCAGCACGACATCGCCGAACCCGAGCCCGGCGGCGGTCATGGGCGTCCCGCCGACGTCGTTCAGGAGGTTGTCGTAGCGCCCGCCGCCGAACAGGGCGCGGAGCCGGCGCTCGGCGTCGTAGGCCTCGAACACGATGCCGGTATAATACCCGAGCCCGCGCACGACGCCGATATCGAACACCACCCGGTCGCTCACGCCGTAGGCCGCCAACTGGCTCAGCAGGTCGCGGACCGCCGTCCAGGCCGGCGTGGGCGCGCCGAGCGCCGCGGCCGCCTGCTCGAGCGTTTCCAGGCGCAGGATGCCGAAGACGTGTTCGACGGCCGCCGCGGGCAGGCCGGCGTCGCGCAGGAGCCCGGCGATGGCGGCGTCATCGAGCTTGCCGCGCTTGTCGAGGGCTAGGAACGTCGCCGGGTGGAAGGCCGGCTCGATCCCGGCCCGGGCCAGCAGGTCGGCCAGCAGGGCGCGGCTGCTGAGATGCACCCGGACTGCGCCGGGTTCGAGTCCGAGCCGGGCGAGTGCCGCGAGGGCGCACGCCAGCAGTTCGGCTTCCGCCGCCACGCCCGGCTCGCCCACCACGTCGAGGTTCCACTGGTAGTGCTCGCGCTTACGGCCACGGCTCATGCGCTCGTAGCGGAAGCACTGGGCAACGGCAAACCACTTCAGCGGGAACTCGAGCCCGCCGCGCCGGGCGGCGATCAGCCGGGCCAGGGTGGGCGTCATTTCCGGCCGCAACGCCAGGTCGCGGCCGCTCTTGTCCTGGAAGGCGTAGATCTGCTCGACGATTTCCTCGCCGCCCTTGCGGCGGAGCAGGTCGAGCGACTCGACCACACAGGCGTCGTACTGCCGGAACCCGAACTGGCGGGCTGCCGCGCACCACGCCTCGAAGATCGCCGTGCGGAGCCGCAGGTCTTCCGGATAGAAATCCCGCATGCCGCGCGGCGGGTCAAGCGAAAGCGAGCCGGGGTTCACGCGTCAACCGTCTTCATGACGTTGGCCTTCATGATCCGGCCCATCTTGAACTTCACCACCTTGCGCGTCGGGATGGTGACGACATGGGCCGGCTTGTTGGGATTCCGGCCCACGCGCGACTTGCGGACCCGCACTTCGAACACGCCGAAATTGCGGAACTCCACGTTTTCGCCCTTGGCCAGGCTCTCGATGATATAATCCAGGGTTTTCTGCAGCACGGCAAAGACGTCCTGCTGAATCAAGCCGGTTTCCCGGGCAATCCGAACCACCAAATCGCGCTTGGTCATGGCGCCAATCCTCCCTTGCGTAACGTGCCGGCCAGAGCGTTCCTTCGCTTAAGTGTCAGATCATAATAAGTTATGCAGGCGGCGCCGGTCAAGCGGAAAAACCCCCGATCAGGAGGTCGCCCGCGACGGACCGCGGCACCACGCGTACCAGCCGGTTGGGCGTCAGCGGCGGCGCCGAGGACCGGCCCGGCGGGGGCGGGTCAAGGCGGGCGGGCAGGTATTCCCCGGTCCAGCCGCGGCCGCGTCCGAGGGCATCCACGGACTCGACGAGGACGTCGGCCGGGCGTCCGATCCAGCTCCGGGCGAAGGCCTCCCGCTGCCGGCGCGCGAGGCCGGCCAGCCGGGCCGCGCGGAGCCGGGCCTCGGGCGCCGGCACGGCATCCGGCAGTTCCGCGGCGGGCGTACCGGGCCGGGGGCTGTAGCAGAACACGTGGACAAGGCTGAAGGGCCAGGCCGCCAGGGCTCGCTCAGTGGCCCGGGCATCGGCGTCCGTTTCGCCCGGGAACCCCGCGATGACATCCGTGCCCAGTCCGATCCGGCCGACGCGGCTCAGCGCATACTCGACCACGGCGCCGTAGTCCGACACGGAATAGCGCCGGCCCATGGCGCGCAGAACGGCCGGGCTCCCGCTTTGCAGGGGCAGGTGCAGGGACCGGCACAGGATGGCGGAATCTGCCATGAACGCAAGGATGTCCCGCTCGACCGTGCTCACCTCGATCGAGCTGAGCCGGACCCGCGCGAGGCCTGGCACGGACTCGAGCCGGCGCAACAGGTCGAGAAGGGAGCGTCCCCCGTCGTCGTAGCTGCCGAGGTT
>CAZUYI010000159.1:0-6511 GCA_964624095.1 uncultured Verrucomicrobiota bacterium
GCGCGCCAGGCGGCCGCGGCCTCCGATTCCAGCGCCCGCGGGCCGGCGGCCCGGCAGGCGGTCAGCGTGGCGCGCGCGGCGGCGGCGGCCCCGGATGCCGTCTCGCCGCGCTCCATGACCGCCCACCAGACGCCGCGCCCGCGCCCGCACAGCGCCGCCATGGCGGGATCGGCCGGACAGGATTGCACCCAGCCGGTGAGGCCGGCCGACCGGACCCGCCGCGGCGGCGCCATCCGGCGGGCCCGGAACCAGGATGCCAGTCCGCTCCAGGCTGGCCGGGCCTCGACCCGGCGGATTAGCCGGGCGGGGTCCCGCACGAGCACTACGGGCCGGGCCGGGTGCAGGGCAAGATGCAGGTGCCCCGCCAGCCGGCCGCCGGCGCTCCGCACGAAGAGGCTGAGCGCGCCACGCTCGACGTCCAGGCTGCCCCGGGCCAGAACGCAGCCGGGCTTCAGCACGAACTCGAACCGGCCCATGGGCAGGCGGCTGGGAGTGAAATCGTCCGGCATGACTTTCTCCCGCAGCGGGCCGGGCGCGGCGTCCTCGTCGAGCAGGCGTCGGACGGGTCCCGCCGGCCAGCAGGTTTTGCGCGCGCCGGCGGCCTCTGCGAGCGCCGCGCGCCCACCGGCGGCATGCGCCGCCTTCAGGGCGGCATAGCCCATGCCGTCGAGCAAGAGCTGCTCGTGGCGGCGGTCCCAGAAATCGGAGCGGTTAAGCGTCAGGCACAGGCGCGCGCCGCCCCACGCGAGCACCCCGAACAGGCCGTTGCCCAGGGCGATCCCGGCCTGCGGGCGCGTCAGCGGAAACTCAAACTGAATGGCGTTCGTGCGCATGGCGAGGCGCCCGGGTCGTTACGTGGAGGCGCGTCCTGCCTCCACCGTGGGGCCCAGTGCCGCGATCCGCGCCATGACCAGCTCCGCGAGTCGCTGGCGCCGCTCGGGGCCCTTGCCGAGGTTCGGATAGTCGTCGAGCCGGATGGGCGGTCCAAAGCTGACCGTGATGCGTGCCAGGCGGAGCCGGCGCGCGTTGCGCGGCAGCGCCGCGAAGGTCCCGTCCAGGTGCACGGGCACAACCGGGACGCCCGACTTTTCGACCAGGAACCCCACGCCCGCCTTGGCCGGTTGCAGCCGGCCGTCGGACGTGCGGGTACCTTCCGGGAATACGCAGAGCACCCCCCCGGCCTGCACGAGGGCCAGGGCGTCCCGCAGGGCGCGGATGTCGCCCTTGTCGCGGTCCATGGGCACGACGCCCACTGCCCGCGCCCAGGCGCGCGTCAACGGGTTCTGGAACAGCGTGTGGCGCGCCATGAAGTGGATGTTCCGGTGCCGGAGCGCCGTACCCAGCAGGGGCGGATCCAGGAAGCTGGCGTGGTTCGAGACGATCAGCACCCCGCCGGCGCGGGGGACGTGCTCCGTGCCGCGCACCGACAGGCGGTGCGCCAGGCCGAAATACGCGCGCAGGCTAACCCGGAACGCGGAATAGACCCAGGGTGTGATGCGCGGGACCGACGAGCCCGCGGCTGATGCCCGGTCTGCAAGGCGGCCGGCCGGCGGGCCGGACTCCGTGCGCGGGATCCCCTGGTCGGGCGCGGTCATGGCCGGGCCTCCCCCGACGGCGCCGGGGCGGTTGCCCCTACCCCGCGGAGCACGGTCTCCACCACCTCGTCCAGCGTCAGCCGCGTAGTGTCTATGCGCACGGCATCGGGCGCCGCCGCCAGCGGCGCCACCTCCCGCTCCGCGTCGCGCGTATCGCGTCGGCGCAACTGCGCGGCCACGGTCGCCAGGTCCGCCTGGCCCTCGGCGTCCTGCGAGTCCAGCCGGCGCCGGCGCGCGCGCTCGAGCGGATCGGCATCCAGGTAAAACTTGTGCGCAGCTTGCGGAAACACCACCGTGCCGATGTCGCGTCCTTCCATCACCAGCGCGCCGAACCGGACCAACCCGCGCAGCCGGTCCACCACCCACTCCCGCACGGCCGGCACGGCCGCCACCGCGCTCACCTGCGCCTGGACCGCCGCGCTGCGCAGGGCGGAACCGGGTTCCGCGCCGTTTACGTGCACGGCCAGCGTACCGTCTGCCTGCCGAAACGCCAAGCGCACGCGCGCCAGCCAGGCCGGCCAGTCGTCCGGCAACCGGCCGCCGCGGCCCTCCCGGATGAGCTGCCAGGTCAGGGCCCGGTACACGGCGCCGGAATCCACGTGCAACCGGCCCAGCCGCCCGGCGACCCGCCGGCTGACACTCGACTTGCCGGAGGCGGCCGGCCCGTCAATGGCTATGATCGAAGTCGACATGGGCGCCCAGCTCCTCCAGGTGCTTCCAGAACTCGGGATACGACGTCCGAATGCAGGCAATCCCGCGCAGGCGCACGGGCGCGTCCGCGTGCAACGCCAGGATCGCCATCGCCATGGCAATGCGGTGATCCCCGTAACTGTCCAGCTCTACGCCGCCCCGCAGGCGGGCGCCGCCCCGGATGTCCAGGCCGTCGGGCCGCTCGGTCACCGGCACGCCCAGCGCCCGCAGGTTCCGGGCCATGCAGGCGATCCGGTCGGATTCCTTCACCCGGAGTTCGCGCGCGTCGCGGATCGCCGTCTGGCCCTCCGCCCGCGCGGCTGCCGCCGCCGCCATGGGCAACTCGTCAATCAGGTTCGGAATGTCGCCGCCGCCGATCTCGACGCCGCGCAGGCCGGCCCCTTCCACGGTCACGTCGCCCCGCGGCTCGGCCGGCGCGCCGCCGGGCAGCGGCACGACGGTCAGCTTCGCCCCCATGCGGGTCAGGACGCCGAGCAGCGCCGTGCGGCGCGGGTTCAAGCCCACCCCCCGCACGGTCAGCCGCGCGCCGCCGCCCATGGCGCCGGCGGCCAGCCAGAAGGCCGCCGATGAAAAATCGCCGGGGATCTCCCACGCGCGCGCCGGCAGGCGCGGACCGGCCGGCCCGAACCCGCACAGGCCGATCCGGCTCCCCTCGATCCGGACCGGAATGCCGAGCGCCTGCAGCGCGCGCTCGGTGTGGTCCCGGGTCGGGAGCGGCTCGATGACCTCGGTCTTTCCCTCGGCAAAGAGGGCGGCCAGCAGCACGCAGGACTTGACCTGGGCCGACGCCACGGGCAACGCATACTCGATCCCGCGGAGCGGCCCGCCCGTTACCCGCACCGGGGCGCAGCCCGCGGGCCCGGTCAGCTCGACCCGCGCGCCCATCCGTTCCAGCGGCTCCCGGATCCGCCCCATGGGACGAGACCGGAGCGACGCGTCACCCGTCATCTCGGTCGTCCAGGGCCGGCCCGCCAGCAGCCCGGCCAGCAGGCGTAGGCCGGTGCCCGAGTTGCCCAAGTCCAGCGGGCGGCCCGGTTCGCGCCACGCGGCGCCCGACACCGCGAGCCGGCCGGGTGTGCGCGTCACCCGCGCCCCGAGCGCCGCCACGGCGTCCAGCGTGTGCAGGCAGTCCTCGCTGTCCAGGAAGCCGGTCAACACCGAGTCTCCGTCCGCCAGGGCGGCCAGGAGGGCGGCCCGGTGCGAGATGCTCTTGTCGCCCGGCACGCGCACGTCGCCCGGGTTCAGGCGGCCGGGATGCAGGATGGCGGTGTCGGACTCGGTCATGGCCGCGGCGCTCCCCGCTCGAGCAGCGCGCGGCGCCGCGCGCGGCTGGCCGACAAAAAACGCTCCAGTCCGGCAGAGTCCCCGCGCGCCAGGAGGCGCTGCAGGCGGCCAAGCCCCTGCCCGTACGCGCCGAGTTCCCTGAGAAGGGCGGTCCGGTTGGCCTCGATGATGTCACGCCACAGAACCGGATTTCCCTCGGCCACCCGCGTGCTGTCCTGGAAGCCCGTCCCGCAGAACAGGCCGAGGAGGTCCGGCTGGCGCCGGCCGACGCAGCCGGCCAGCAGCGCCGCGGCCAGGTGCGGCAAATGGCTCGTCCGCGCGAGGCGCCGGTCGTGCAGCGACGGCGCCATGCACACCACCCGCGCCCCGAGCCGAGTCCAGAACCGCTCAACCCGGTCGCGCGCGGCGGGCGCCGTCCGCCGCGTGGGCGTGAGCACCACGACGGCATTCTCGTACAACGTGGGCGAGGCCGCCTCGAGCCCGTTCGCCTCGGAGCCCGCAATCGGGTGCCCGCCGATGAACGGGACCGGCCCGCGCGGGTAGCCGGCCTCGATGCGCCGGACCAACTCCGCCTTGCAGCTCCCGATATCGGTCAGGACGCCCCCGGGGCCCAACGCCGCCCGGCAGGCCGAGGCCAGGTCGGGGATCGAGCCGACCGATGTGCACAGGACGACCAGGTCCGCACCGTGCGCCGCCGCGGCAGGTTCGTCATACACCTCGTCCGCCAGCCCGCTCTCGATGGCCTGGGCCCGGGTGGCCGCCCGGCGCGCGTATCCGGACACGGTGCGCGCCAGGCCCCGGCGCTTGACGGCCAGGCCCAGCGAGCCGCCCATCAGTCCCAATCCGAGAATGGCCATGCGCGTCATCACGAGGCCCTGCCTGCGCGGGGCCCGCAGCCGGCCCTGGACCCCGCCGGTTGCGCGGCCGCGCGGCGCCCGCCCCGTTCCGCCAGCTCGAGATAGTGGAGGCTGGGCTCGAAGAGGCCGCCGCTGTGCGCGTAAAAATCGGAGCCTAACTCAAAACGACCGCGCCGGACCCGGGTCCAGGCGGCGCCGGACCGGGGATGATACCGGCACAGGCGCGGCCAATCCCGGTAATGCCAGCGCCCGTTGGCCTCCAGCGCGCCCGCCGTCAGGCCGGGCAGCGGCTCGAGTCGCGCGGCCACGTTGCGGTTCCACTCGAGCAGCACCGGGTTGACGGTCAGGTCGGCGCACAGGCAGGGCACGCCGCGTGCATGGGCCGCGCGCGCGATGGACAGGGTCATGCTCAGGGTCTTGGCGGCCGGCTTCAACGCCAGGACGCCGTACCCCATGTCCATCCGCGCCCGGGCCTCGCTCTCCGTGGGCGCGCTTTCGTCGGCCGCCAGGCACACGGGTACGTCGCGGACATCCGCCCGGAAGGATTCCGGAAACGGCTCCTCGATCAGGGCTATGCGGTCCAGCGCGCCAATGGACGCGGCGTGGTCCAACAGGCGCAGGAGCCGCGCCTTGCTGTCGTACCGGCCGTTGGCATCCAGGTAGTACCGGATGCGCCCGTCCGCCGTGAGCGGCGTGCGGCGCCCGCCGACGGCCGCGTGAATCGCCGCCAGCCGCCGCTTGTCCCAGTCCAGCATCTTGGCCCGATCCCCGTCGCCGTCGGGGTCGGCCCCGATCTTGATTTTCAGAAGGCCCGTGCCCGCCTGTACGAGCCGGTCCAGTTGGGAGGCCGGCAGGCCGTACGTCAACAGCGGGATGTCGGCCAGGCGCCGGTTCCGCGCGCCCAGCGCGGCGCGGTAGGCGGGTGGAATGAGTGCGTCAAACGACGCCACGCCGCGCTCAGCCGCATAGAGGAGCCAGGCGGCAGTGTCCACCGCGACGAGTGCATTCAGCGCCACCGTGGGCCGCAGCGAACGCCGGCCGGTGAGCGATTTCCCGCGCGACCAGGTCGCCGGAAACAGGGCCTCGAATAGCTCCATCGGATGCGTAAATCCGCGCCGGGCCGCTTCCCGAGCCGCATACGCGGTCAGTTCGGCCATCCGCCGGTTGGCCGTATTCTCGCCCGCCGCGGCGAACAGGGCGGCGTCCGACCATAGTACGCTCTGCGTGCCCAGACCCAGGCCGCGCGCGCCGCTCCGGCTCTCCAACAGCACCGCCGATTGCCATAGCTCGGTCAGGCGGCTGCCTTTGAACCCGAAGGGCCGGGCCAGGGGTTCGCGTTCCATGTGCATCGCCGTGCGGCGAATCGTAATCATACCGCCGTCCTCCGCGGGACGCGGCGCGGCCGCGTCCCGCTCGCGATATGCTGCCACAACCCCGGCGAGCCTGTCAACCGGCGCCCATGTCCGGCGCCTATGTCTCCGTTACCTCACAAGACGGGTGTCCGCGCGCCGGAGCAGACCCTTCCGCATGCAGAACGCGCGAGCCCGTGGTCCGATGGGCCCGCGCGTTGCAGCCGTCCCCCGATTTCCATTGACACCCCATGCCCGCCCGCCATAATACCCGCGCCATTCGTTGAGCCCCCTTCAGAGAGGACGCCATGAATTACGGGTTGACCGAGCAGCAGGAAATGATTCGGGACGTGTGCCGGCAGGTCGCGCGGGAAAAAATGAAGCCGATCCGCGAGCACTACGATGAAACGAACGAGTTTCCCCACGAAATCCTCAAGGTCTTCGCGCAGGCCGACTTGTGCGGGCTGTATATCGAGGAGCAGTACGGCGGGCTCGGCGGCGGGGTCATGGACCTCAGCGTCGCGGTGGAAGAGCTCTCGAAAGTCTGCAGCGGCATCGCGCTCAGCCTGGCGGCCACGGCCCTGGGCACCTTCCCCATCATCCTCTACGGCAGCGACGAGCAGAAGAAGAAGTACCTGCCGCGCGTCTCGTCCGGGCAGTGCCTGGCGGCCTTCGCGCTCACCGACGACCCCGACTGGAAACCCGCCGGCACCGA
>CAZUYI010000160.1:0-3279 GCA_964624095.1 uncultured Verrucomicrobiota bacterium
TTTCAACAGAGTGGCCAGCCGGGCCGGGTCGGTGTCCCCGTAATGATACGGGTACAGCACCCGCGGCTTGAATGCCCGCGCGACGTCGGCGGCCATCTCCGGCGTCATCGTGTAGGGCAGGTTCATCGGCAGAAACGCCACGGCGATGTCGGACAACCCCTTCATCTCCGGCGTGGGCTCCGTGTCGCCGGCCACGTATACGCGCGTCTTCCCGAAGGTCAGGATGTAGCCGTTGCCGCGGCCCTTCGGATGATACGGCTGGCCGTCCCGCCGCAGGTGGACCCGGTTGTAGGCCGGAACGGCCTCGATCCGGATGCCCTTGACGGTCCGGACCTCGCCGTTGGTCATCGTGAGCCCGCCGGATACCTGCCCCGTGCAGCTCCCGCTCAGCACCACGGCCGTGCCCGGCGCGCGGATGGCCGCCAGCGCGGCGGGATCCAGGTGGTCGCCATGGTCGTGGGTAATCAGCACCAGGTCGGCCGCCGGGAGGGCCGTGTAGTCGGCCAGTTGGCCGTAGGGATCCACGTGGATCACCTGGCCGCCGTGCCGCAGCATCAGCGTGCCGTGTCCGATGAAGGTCAGCTCCAAGTCGCCTGAATCGGTCTTGATAATGTCTTTCTCAAAGGCGCCGGACGCGGCGGCGTGGGATAGCAGGGCCATGACCAGTCCTCCTAGCAGTGGGGTCATCGGGGCTCCCCGGCATTCGGGTCGGATTCGGGTCTAATCGGGTCACATCCGGTCAAATCGGCTCGCTCAATCGGGTCCAATCGGGTCAAATCGGGTCGTTCGGACGCCGGCGGGGAAACGGGAATGCGCGGGTCCGACGCCGGAACATAGCACGTGGCGCGGCCGTCGCCTTCGCGCCGCACTGCGCCCCGCGCGGCGAGGTCGGCCAGGATGCGCTTGGCGGACGCCGCCGATACCCTGAGCGCGTCGGCGACCTCGCGAGTGGTGATCCGGCCCCGGGCCCGGACCAGGTCGAGCGCCTGCCGGCCGCGCACTGGCAGCTCGGCTGGCGGCACGTCCTGCCCGCGGGCATCCCAGACGGCTTTCGAGGCGCGGGATCCGAAGAAGATGCCCAGCACCTGGAGCACCACCTTGCCCAGTTCGGGCGGCAGCGCGAACTCGCGCCGAAAGGCATGGAGCAGGAACGCCAGCAGGTAGAACAGCAGCCAGAGATACACGAACACCGACCCCTTGCGCGGCGGCTCGGGCGCGCCGGCCCAGCGCCGGATTTCCTTGTCCGCCGCGTAGGCGCCCGTGAGCGCGATGTACACCGGCATCAGGCCCGGCGGCAGCGCGAAGTCCCCGCGCAGCAGGAACTCCGCCGCCATCAGCCCGAGATAGGCGGCCGTGTACAGCGTCAGGATCGGAAACAGCACCGATACCTCGTTGAACGGCGCGCGCCCGTTCGGAACGGGATCGCCGGGCGTGTCCGCGGGCCGGGTTCCGGTCATCGCGGGCCTCCCGCCGGCTTGCGCGCCGGCCGGTCCGCCGCCTGCCGTGCCGGGTAATGCGCCAGCGCCGCCGCGAGCGCCTGCCGGACCCGGTCGGCCAGCACGCGCGGCGCCAGCACGGTCGCCCCGGGGCCCCAGGAGAGCACCCAGTCCTTGACCTCGCTCAGGTGGTTGGTGGTGAACTCGAGGACCAGCCCGCCGCCGCGCACGTCGCGCCAGCGCTGCCGCGGATGCCAGGTCCGCTCGCGGATGTAGGGCGCCACCTCCGGCCCGAACCGGATGCGCACGGCGTGGAACGTGTCCTTCCAGATGATCCCGAACGAATCCCCGTACATCCGCGCCTGGGTCATGCCGGCCGGCATGCGGAAGGCGCGGTCCAGGACGCGGGCGCGCGTGATGCGCGAGACGGCAAATGTCCGGATGGCCTTCCGCAGGTGACAGTAACTGCTGAGATACCACTCGCCCTTGTAGCTCACCAGGTAGTAGGGATCCACGTCCCGCTCGAGCTCCGGGCCGGCGGCCGGGCGCACCCCGGCATGGGTTATCGCCAGGCGCCGGTTTTCCCGGATCCCCTGCGCCAGCACGTCCCATATGCCCGGATCAATCCGCGTGGCCGGATCGGGAAACACGACGATCCGCTCGCTCAGCCAGGCGGGATCCAGCCGGGTTTTGTCCGGCAGCGCCTCGCGGATCTGGTCGAAAACTCGCGACAGCTTGCCGTGCAGCGGCGTGTTCCGATACTGGCCCAGCACCGTCTGCGCCACGCAGACGGCAAACAAGTCGCTCTCGCTCATCCGGATGGCCGGCAGCGAAAAGTTGGGCTCGGTGTACACGTAGCCGTGCTTCAAGGGGTCGTAGGTCAGCGGCGCCCCCAGCTCGTCCCGCAGGTAGTCAATGTCCCGCTGGATGGTCTTGGGGCTCACTTCCCACTCGCGGGCCAGGCCCGCGCAGTTCGGGTAGTCATGCGCCGCTTGTGCTGGGGCTTGAATTTCTGCACGCGCGCCTCCGTGTGCCCTCCATTCTGACGCGCCGCGTTCGCGGGCTCAAGCCCGAAATGCGCCGGAAAAATTTGTTCGCTCGGACACTATTTGTCCTACCCCCTATGGCAGGATGGGCGCGCGCGTGAACAGGAGGTGTCTCGTGCAAACCATGATTGACGTGCTGAATGCGGAAATCCGGCGGCTGCGCCGGCGCCGGCTGCTGGCCGGCACGCGGGTGCGGCTGCGGGCGTGGTGGGCGCGCTGCGGCCCGGCGCCGCGCGCGGACGAGGGGAGCCGGCCGCCCATGGCCTCCGGCGGCCAACTGCTGCTGCCCGGAATCGCCGAGCCGACAAGGAGCCGGCTGATGTGAGTGCGCACGAACGGGCTGAACCCGGCGCTCCACCGGAACGATGGCCGGCCTCGTCCGCGAAACCCGGCCCGCGCCGGCAGGGCGAAGGCCATGCCCGGGGCGGCCCGAACAACTGTGCTAAAGCGCTCGCGCTCCTCCGCATCGCGGCGGAGCAGGGGGACGTGAGTGCGCAATACACCCTGGGGTGGTGCCTCGCCGAAGGCCAGGGCGTGGCGCGCGACCTGCCGGCCGCCATGGAGTGGTATCGCCGGGCGGCCCGGCAGGGCGACGCCGAGTCGCAGTACGCACTGGGCTTGTGCTGCCTGCGGCTGGCGCGGACCGAGGCCCGGCCGGCGGCGGCCGCGTGGTTCCGCAAGGCCGCGGACCGGAACCATGCCGGCGCGCAGTATGAACTCGGCTGCCTCGGCATCGCGGCGCGGGCTCCGAACGCCCGCGCCCGCGCGCGGGCCTGGCTGCGGAAGGCGGCGGAGCA
>CAZUYI010000160.1:3289-4790 GCA_964624095.1 uncultured Verrucomicrobiota bacterium
ACGGGCGCGGCGTGGTGACGATTCATTATCCGCAGCAGGGCCATGCCGCCGCCATGAATCGGCTCGGGATCGCCTGCCTGGAAGGGGCCGGCGGACCCCGGAACGCCCGGGAGGGCGCCGGCTGGCTCCGCAAGGCCGCCGAGCAGGGCCACGCACCGGCCCAGCGCAATCTCGGACACTGCTATGAACTGGGGCTCGGCGTCCCGCGCGATCCCGCGGCCGCCGCCCACTGGGCCCAACAAGCCGCTGCCGATAGCCCCGGGGAATGATGGGGAAGACCACGGCACGGGCTCGTGTTTCCCCGGCCCTCAGAACCCGTATCGCAGGCTGGCGTACACGTTGCTATCGCGCTCGAACTGGCCGAAGAACGTGTAATCCTCCCTGCCCGCGAAGAGATTCCCGCCCAGCTCGGCGATCCAGTGGTCGTCGAGCTTGTAGCTCGCGGAGGCCCGCGCATACAGGTCGCGGTCGGTGGGCGACCCATACACGAACAGGCCGGTCTTGAGATTCTGGTTCAGCCACAGGCGGGTAACCCGCACGGTGACCACCTGCCGGACCTCGTCGGCGGCCGGCGCGCCGGCGGGCAGCGCGCGCCGGTAGGCGCCGTAGTCAAGCATTCCCTCGAGGTAGTACTGCGCGCCGGCGGTCAGGTCCCGCGCTAACTCCTGCTCGTAGCCTGCCAGGCCGCGCCATTCGCTGTTGCGGACGTATGGATCGTCGCCGCGCGTGTCGTCCGCGGAGCGGTACCAGCCGCCTTCGAGGCTCGCAATGCCCCGGAACAGCGGGCCGCGCAGGCTCGCGCCCACCGCCTGCAGGCGCGGGAACGTGGCGACGCCGGTGTCGGGATCGGAGCCCGCCGGGCTCTTCCAGAACCCGTCGTAGCCGTAGAGCGCCGCCTCGTAGCCGCCGACGGCGCGAGAGAGTCTCGCGGCCCACTCGTCGTCCCGGAAGACATCGTCGGGCCGATCCGCCTGCACAGGCGCATCGCGGCCGGCGCGCCGGCCCAGCCCGGCATTCCAGTACGAGAGGCGCCGCCCGTCAATGTAGCGGTCGCTGTCGAAGCGCGGCGTGTAGACGATGTCGAGATTCGCCCAGGGACTGAACAGCGAGGCCTTGGCGGCGTCCGAGGGCGCCTTGAGATACTCGTCGTCCCGGCCGATGAAGAAGGCATTCCAGTCCTTGGGAAACAGGTCATTGATGAAGAGCAGGTCGCCCGTGCCCCAGGTGTTGATCTGGCGCCCGAGCGTCGCGTCCAGGAACGGCGCCGGGCGCAGCAGCAGGCTGGCCTGGCGCAGGTCGAGCCAGCCGTCGCCCGTTTCGAGGTCCAGGTCGGGGTCGTTGAGCACCGGGTCGTAGAGGAGATCCGCGACGAGCTTGAGCGCCGCCCGCTCGCCGGCTTCGTCGAGCCGGAGCTGCAGGCGGGTCTCACCGAGCGAGGCGGTTTTCTCGTACGGGTCGTGACGCAGCCGCAGTCCCCCGCGCACCTCCCAGAACCCGGTCA
>CAZUYI010000160.1:4800-6509 GCA_964624095.1 uncultured Verrucomicrobiota bacterium
GCGTCGGGCCACGCCCGGCCGCGCGCCGGCGCCGGCGCGGCGGGAGCCGGGCCCGGCCACTCGCCCAGTCCCGGGGGCAGGGCCGGTTCGGCGGCCGGCGCGGGGGCGCCCCCAAGCCCGGGCGGGAGCGGCGGATCCGCGGCCCGCGCGGCCCGCGCGGCGAGCAGCAGGCCGAGCAGGCCCAGTGTCCAGATCCGCGAACGGGCCATGGCGACGCCTCCGGCGGCCCGCGCGCTACCGCAGCAGCGCGCGCGGCGGGTTGCGCAGGTAGCGCTCAGTGAAGATATCCTCGGCGAGCTCGATGTTGTACTCCACCTTGGAATAGCGCAGGATCGTCTCGCCGCCGGTGCGCAGGTTCTTCATGCTCGAGCGCACCACGGTCGGATACTCCTGGATCGTCTGCACCTCGAGCGCCTGCATCTCGCGGATTTTTTCGCCCTTGGCGTCGAGGTACTCGGCCTTGACGGGGAGGAACGTCGTCTTGTGAATCCACATGGTGTAGGAGGCGAACTCGACCGAGGCCGGGTTTTTGGGCGTGCTCTTCAGGACGTAGTACGTGTCCGTGGTCTCGGCCAGCGTGTGGGTGTCGTCGGCCGGGTTGCGCCCGGAGACGTCCTCGTAATAGAAGTCCGAGCCCACGAAGCTCGTGCGCGTGTCGCTGGCCGCGATGCGTTTCACCAGGTCCAGGCCCGGCAGGAAGAGCCAGCGGTCGTCGTCCGCGCCCACGTGCTTGTGCACCAGGTAGGCGGTCCGGTGCACGTCGGCCGGGCGCTCGAAGAACACGTAGAACGCCTGGTCGCCCGTGAAGGCGTCGGACGCATCGCCCGCCGGCTCGAGGTCCAGCCGCAGGATCGTGAACTCGCGCGCCCGCTCGCGGCCCTGGGCGTCGCGGATGCTCATCGAAACCCGGGCGCGGCCGTTGCGGCCCTGGTAGTAAGCCGCCCGGTTGGCCCGGGCCACGATCTCGGCCACGGGCGGCGCCGCCGGCTCGGCGGCGGCCGCGCCGGCGGCCGCCAGGGACAAGGCACAAAACAGGATGGGGATCATGGCGGGGCTCCTCTCGAGGGGCCGGTCATTCCGCCCGGCCCGAGTGTGTACACGACGCTCCGGACGGCGCGGCGGGGTCCCCCTCGCGGCGGCAGGCCCGGCGCCGGCTGTTCAGAAAACAGACCAGCGCCATGCCCGCGATGCCGGCGAGGCTCACGGCGGACAGCGTGGTCCAATGCCAGTCCACGAACAGGGTCGCGTTGAGCGCCAGCGTGCCGATGCCCGCCACGGCGGCGAAGAAACAGGTGCCGCAGCGGCACGCGAACGCCGACTCGGCCTTCGGGAAGCACCCGCGCTCGAGTACGGTGATCAGCGCCGGCAGCAGCAGCAGCGTCGCCGCCCCGGCGGTCAGCAGAATGGCGGCGATGAACAGGCCCACCGTCTGGTACGGGACCAGGGGCGCCGCCAGCAGAGGCAGGAAGCCCACGCCGACCACGATCACGTTGCGCGTGATGGCCCGCGCCGGCTCGTCGAACATCGGCCCGGCGGCCGCCCGCCAGGATCCGAAGCGCGCGGCCATGGCCCGGGCCCGCATGATGAAGTGGATGGCATAGTCCACCGCCAGGCCCAGGCTCAGCGCCGAGAGTACGGCCACGGGCATGTCGTAGTCCTTGCCGAGCATCCCGATCAGGCCGTAGATCAGGCCGATGGTCACCGTGAGC
>CAZUYI010000161.1:0-1193 GCA_964624095.1 uncultured Verrucomicrobiota bacterium
GGCAACCAGATCATGGAAGCCGGCCTGCAGGTGATCACCGTCATCGTCAAGGACGGCGTGCTGGCGATCTCGCTGCTGGCGATCCTGTTCTACACCGACTGGCAGCTGGCGATGTTCTGCGCCCTGCTCGCGCCCGGGGTGGCGATCTCGATGAAGGTGGTGGGCCGCCGCCAGCGCCGGCTCTCGCTGCAAACCCAGGACTCGATGGGCATGCTCGCGCGCATCCTCGACGAGAGCCTCGGCGGCCACCGCGTGGTGAAGGTCTTCAACGGCCAGGACTACGAGGCCGGCCGCTTCGCGCGCACCAACCAGCAGGTGCGCCGGCTCACGGTCAAGCGCGCCGCCACCACCGCGATCAACTCCGGCCTCAACCTGTTCATGGTGGCGGTGACGATCGCGCTCATCGTGTATTTCGCCGGCGTGCGCACCCAGGCCGGCGCGCTCACCGCCGGCGCCTTCGTCTCCTTCATGGGTGCGATGCTGCTGCTGCAGCAGCCGGTGAAGAGCCTGACCAAGATCAACGACCAGCTCCACCGTGGCCTCGCGGCGGCGCAGACGGTGTTCGCGCTGATCGACCAGGCGGCCGAACCCGACCTCGGCACGAAGCCGATCGAGCACGCGCGCGGCGAGATCGACATCCGCCGCCTGCGCTTCGCCTACAACGACGACAAGGTCCCCGCGCTGCAGGACATCGACCTCCACATCCGCGCCGGCGAGACGGTCGCCTTCGTCGGCCAGTCGGGCAGCGGCAAGACCACCCTGGTGAACCTGATCGCGCGCTTCTACAGCGGCTACCAGGGCGAGCTCCTGCTCGACGGCGTGCCGATCGACGACTACCGGCTGCGCGACTACCGCCGTCAGCTGGCGATGGTGGGCCAGGACGTGGTGCTGTTCAACGACACCGTCGCCGCCAACATCGCCTACGGCCATGCCGAGGCGACGCGATCGGCCATCGAGGACGCGGCCCGGCGGGCCCATGCCCACGAGTTCATCCGGCGCATGCCCGAGGGCTACGAGACGGTCATCGGCGAGCGGGGCGTGCGCCTGTCGGGCGGGCAGTGCCAGCGCCTGGCCATTGCCCGGGCGGTGCTGCGCAACCCGCCGATCCTGATCCTGGACGAGGCCACCAGCGCGCTGGACACGGAATCGGAGCGCCTCGTGCAGGCGGCGCTGGACGACCTCATGGAAGGCCG
>CAZUYI010000161.1:1203-6469 GCA_964624095.1 uncultured Verrucomicrobiota bacterium
TGTTTGCCATCGCGCACCGGCTCTCCACGGTGATCCATAGCGACCGCATCCTCGTGCTCGACGCCGGCGCCCTGGTGGAATCGGGCCGGCACGCGGACCTGCTGGCCCGCAATGGAATCTACCGGCGCCTCTACGACCTGCAGTTCGCCCCCGAGCCGTCCGGCTAGCGCGCGGCTCGGCGCCCGCTCCCTCTGAGCACGTCGCGTACGTAGCGGCGGGTGGACGGGTAGGTGATGAGGGCCCGGAACCGGCCGGAATCGTTTTGGTCGTCAGCGGCCCAGCGCAGCGCATTCGAGCGGCCGGCGTTGTATTCGGCCAGCGCGTAGGGCAGGGGATCGGGCTTCCCGGCCCAGAAGTCCAGGGCCCGGCGCAGGTACCACGTGCCGGCCTGCACGTTGGTCGCGGGCTGCAACAGGTCCCGGACGCGGAAGTTCCGCCGCCCGGCCGCGGCGGCCCATTCGCGCGCGGCCGCCTCCGTCACCTGCATGAGGCCCACTTCCCCGTGGCGCCCGATCCGGCGCGGCTGGAACCGGCTCTCGCGCCAAATGACGGCCCGGATGAGGGCCGACTCCACCCCGTGCAGGGCGGCGGCCTGGGCAATGGCGTCGTCGTAGGCGTGCAAGTGCCGGTACCCAGCCACGCCGAGCGCCCCGGCGGCCAGCCCAACGGCCGCGCAGGCTATTGCCAGCCGCACCCGGACTGGCTGTGTCAGGCTGCGGAGCATGACCCTACGCTAGCGCGAGGCCGGACGCGTGTCAATCAAAACCGACGCGCGCCGGCATCCGCTTGGCGGCCATGGCGCGTTCCTGTGCGCGTGTGCCGCGGAACGCCGTCGCCGCGGAGGAGCGACCCGGCTCATTCTTGACACGCCGGAGAGGCACCGATACAGTGTCGGCGTGGCGGGGGTTCCGGTCCGGGTGGGCCCGGGCTGGCGCGGTTTCCCGACGTTGCGAAAGGCGGTGCCTCATGCCGCGGCGCCCGATCCTGTCTTTCCGCGCCAATACGCTGATCGGGCTGGTCCTGATCGCGCCGATCGTCGGCACGCTGCTGGTGGTGGATTTCGTTGTCAAGCTGGTGACCAACGCCGTGATGCCGGAGGTCTGGCTGGCCAGCCGGTACGGGGCCGCCTACCGGCTGGCGGCGCTGTGCCTCGTGGTGCTCTGCCTGTATGCGATCGGGTTGCTGGCGCGGAACTTTGTCGGGCGCACGCTCTACCGGGCCGGCGACCGCATGCTGGGCCGCATCCCGGTCATCCGCGGCATTTATACCACCATCCGCCAGATCGGCGAGTCGTTGCTCAGCTCCCAGTCGAACAAGGTCTTCAAGGACGTGGTGGCGGTTCGGTTCCCGGCCCAGGGCTCGTATTCCATCGGGTTCGTGACCGCGCACACCTCGCCGCTGGCGGTGCCCGGCGACGCGCGCGAACTGGTTCATGTGTTCGTGCCCACCGCCCCGAACCCCACGTCCGGGTTTCTGTTGCTGGTCCCGCGGGGCGAGGTCTGGCCGGTTGATCTGGCCGTCACGGATGCCATGAAACTGATCATGTCGGCCGGGGCGGTGGTGCCCGGCACGGCGGCCGTCCGGCGGCCGGCGTCGCTCCTGGATCAACTGGAAACGTGGCTGCACCGCGAGGAGCCCCCCGCCTCGCCTCCGGCGCCGGGCCGCGCATGATTATCAAGACCCAGGCGATTGCGGCGCGGACCCTGCCCTATTCCGAGACCTCCCGCGTCCTGGTCTGGCTGACCCGCGATCACGGCAAGCTCGTGACGCTGCTCAAGGGGGCGCACCGCCGGCGCAGCCCGTTCACGGGCCAGTTCGACCTGTTTTACACCTGCGAAGTCCTCGTCTACCTGAGGACGTTCCGCGGGGTTCATGTCGTCAAGGAATGCGCGGCCCTCAAGCCGCGGGCGGCGCTCCGCACGCGATGGCGCGCCGCGGCCTGTGCCTCGTATTTCACCGACCTCGTGGCCCGGGCGTCCCCCGTCGGAGCGCCGCACCCGGGCGTGTTCGGCGTGCTCGACGCGGCGCTGGACTACTTCGCCGAGCAGCCGGCGCTCGAGCTCGGCCTGTTCTGGTTCGAGCTGCGCCTGATGAAGGAGCTGGGCCTGGAGCCGCACCTGGCCCGCTGCGTGGCATGCGGCGGGGCGCTGCTCGGGGCCGCGCGGCCGGCCGGGCGGGGCATCGTTTTTTCCTGCGCGCGCGGCGGGGCGCTCTGCGCGGAGTGCGCGCGCGGGGCGCCGGCGGATGCGCTCCCGTTATCTCCGTCTGTGCTGGGGACGCTCCGGTTCTGGCAGCGGGCGGCGTCCTGGCGGGCGGCCCCGCGCTCCGCCTGCAGCCCGGCGCAGGTGTCCGAAATCGAGCGGCTCCTGGGCGCGTTTCTGCAACATCACCTCGAGTGCGGACTGCCCGCCCGCGGCCTGGCCCTCGAAACGGTGCGGCTGGTCATCCCTTGAAGATGACGCATTTCCGCATGACGTAGTTGATCAGGACGCTCAACACGCATTGCACGGCAAACGCGGCGGTGGTCTCGACGCCCAGTTGCCGGATCAGCACGCCCATCAGCGCCGTCCCGGCGACCACGGCCACGGCCGAGACGGCGTAAAACATCGCCACTTCGGCCGTGCGGTGCGCCGCGCGGCAGAGCCCGGGCCGCGACTGCAGGTTCAGCGCCGCCAGGGCCCGGTCCACCGGCCCGTAGCGGCGCCCGGCCTGGAACACCCAGGCGATGTTCAGCAGGTAGGCCGCCAGGTTTGCGACCAGGAAGGCCCCGATGTTGTTGAGCATGGCGTTGCGCGCGCGCACCGCGTCCGGCAACGGCGTGGCCGGGAGGCCCAGCCACGCCGCCACCGGGTCGGTCTCCCGGAGCGCCGGGAGCAGCCGCCAGGACAGGAGGTAAAAACAGACGATGCTGACCGCCGTGGCGGCGCCGCCGCACAGGGCGTACTTGATAAACTGCACGATCGGTGCGGCGCGGCGCGGCGCGCGAGGATCCCGGCTGTGTTGCATGGGGCTCTCCCTTCCGTGCGGACTCAGGGCTCGGCCCGGATCCACTCCTGGATCTCCGGGGGCAGGGGGCTCACGGCCGTAACGACCGCGGGCGTGTCCCCGTCCGGGCCGGGGAGCGACACCGCGTCGCCCGGCCGGCGGCCGGCGAGGGCCTGCGCCAGTTTTGACAGCGAGGCGATGATTCCCAGCGACTCCTCGTGGTCCCATTCGCCCAGGATGGTGTAGATGGCGTCGGGGCCGTTCGCCGGCCGTACGCTCACGCGCGTGCCCGGCCCGGCCGCGTCCGCGGGCGTTCCGGCAAAGTCCGTGCCGCGGACGGCAGCCAGCATGGTCTCGAGTTCGCCGCGGCGCCGCAGCAGGATGCCCTGCATGTCCTTGGCGGCCTTGTACTCGAAGTTCTCGCTCAAGTCGCCGTAGGCGCGCGCCGCGGCGATGTCCTGGCTGTTGCGGGGAATCTCGTCGCGGACGAGCCGGTCGAGCTGCGCCTGCCGTTGCCGGTAGCTGCGCAGCGACGTCAGGCGCGCCGGCGGCGCCGGAGCCGGCCCGGCATCGTCCTGCAGGGCGTCGCCCAGGCTCGGATCCAGCTTGAGGAATCGCGCCAGGATCGCGTTGCGGTCGATCATGCTCCAGGCGGGCGAGCGCTTGAAGCGGCGAACCAGGTGGCGGCGCTCGCCTACATCGAGGCTGTCCAGGACAGTTCGCAGCCAGTCCGGCTGCTCGAACAGGGCGCGCACCTGGTGCCGGGCCTTGAGGCGCTCGCCGGTAACTTCCTGCGCGTCGAGCGCCGCGAGCGCCTGGAAGGCCAGGCTGCCCGGCGTGCCGAGCCCGTGCCGGGCCGCCGGGCCGGGATGGCGGCAGAGCCAGTACGCGATTTCACAACTGGCCCGCCCGGCGGCCAGGAGGTCACGCAGGGCGGCCATGGCCGGATCGAGCCGCCCGTGCCTCTCGAGGTGCTCGAGGGCGTCGGTCAAAGCGGGTGACGTCATTCCGGGCAGCAGCCGCAGGCAGGTCTCCAGCAGGCGCGCGCCGGCGCGCGCCTGCATGCAGGCCAGGAACGGGCGCAGGCGCCGCGCCGGCAGGCGCGTCATGGCCTCCAGGAAGACGGTGTCGCCGAGCAGCCGGTCCGTAAGGGCTGCCGGGTCCAGTCCGCGCCAGGTCACCCCGAGCTCGTCCCCGAGCAGCAGGGCGTGGGCGGCCACTCCCCAGTCGCGGTTTTCCGAGCCCTGCACCACGAAGGCCAGCCGGTTTTCGAGCGCCTCGCGCAACGGCGCCGTCCGGGCCTCGTCCGGCAGCGCGGCCTTCAGCGACTCGGCCTGGTCGAGAATGCGGCGGAACTCGCGCTCCTCGAGGAACTGCCGGCGCCAGTCGTCGTCGTAGGCCGGCGCCTTGTCCAGCAGGCGCAGAGGCTCCGTGCGCCGGGCCGGGAAGGCCACGAGCGGATTCTTTTTCAGCGCGGCGCGGGCGCTATCCCAGAACCGTTTCCACTCGGCGGCGGGCACGGCGTACGCGGTCATCAGCTCCTGGAGCCGGGCGGCGGGCATGGGGCCGAAGCTGCGCAGGGCGCAGGTGACCGCCTCGGCCGGCTCGCGGCGCAGCCACTCGCCGAACGCGACGGGGTCGCGGTGCCGGCGCGTCAGCAGATGATCGTCCGTCAACAAGACCAGGGTGTCGGCGGCGTATGCCAGCGCCATGCGGTGGCCTTTTGCCCCCTCGAAATCCACGATGACCTGCTCCATGAAGCTGTCCACGGAGGCCACCACGCCGAATCCCCAGGTCTTCTCGTAACACAAGACGCCGGGCTGAAGCCGCCGCAACAGGCGGAACCGACGCAGCGCCGCCTGGATCGGCCCGCCCAGGACGAATCCTGCCGGCTTGATCAGCGCGGACGCGGCGCGGTCGTGCTTGAAAAAGGACGCCACCTGCGCGCCGTACGCGGCGCAGAAGGACGGGTCGCCGGCTTGCCAGCTCGCGCGCAGCTCCAGCAGGCTCAGAAACCCGGCTTCGTCGCGGCGCGCGGTCAGGGCCTCGGCCAGCAGGTCCGCCCCGCTCCCGGCCCGGTCGGACGCGCCGGCACGCGCCAGGCGCGCCAGGACCACGGCCATCCGGCCGAACGGGACGGACGGGTCCTGGACGTGCGCCAGGATCCATTCCTCCATGGCGTCGGGATCGGTCTCGGGCGGGAGTTCCAGTGTTGTCATGCGGTCGCCTTTCCGGTCTCGGTCACCACGTCATGCGGATGGGCAGCCCGGCCGCCCGCAAC
>CAZUYI010000162.1:0-6383 GCA_964624095.1 uncultured Verrucomicrobiota bacterium
TTCGGGAGCAGCTCCGGAATGGTCGCGGGGCTGGACGAGAGCGGGAAGTATGCCTGCCACCAGTTGGCGAAAGGCCCCAGGTTGACGACGTTTCCTCCTATCAGGACGTAATAATTCCAACTGGATGGGCCGGGGGCCGCCCAGGCCACGGTCTTTTCCACCGTCCCGGCCCAGCGGTACATGTTGTTCGCCTTTTCGCACCAGTTGTCGGGCCCGTCGTATTTCCCGTTGCCCGTGCGCGCGAGCAGGCCGGCCACGTCCCCGGGGTAATTCGAGGTGATGTAATTCGCGTAGTCGTCCCACGAGAGCCGCCCGATGACGGACCGGTCCGGGCGGTTGGTGGCCGTCGGGTTGTACACGACGCCGGGCACGTCCCGCACGTCGAGCCACGTCCAGCCGCCGTCAATACCGAGCGTCGGCTCCCACCAGGAGAGGAAGTCCTCGAACAGTTCGCCCGGCGTCGTGGGGTCCCACCGGCCGGGCGTCCCGGCTTTGGCGCGGTCCCAGTAAATGCGTTCGCTGCCCGACTGCCCGTAAAATTCGCCGAACACCTCGCTCGCCTGGTAGACCGGTATCTTTTGCAGGGTCCGCGTGGCCGCGTCCAGGGTGGCATTGGAACCCTGGTACGGGACGCCGTTGCTCATCCACACGTAATAGGTCAGGAACAGCGGCGCGCCGTCCTGGTCCTTGGCCCGCCAGACCAGGGACTTGCCGTCCACCGGGTTCACATTGTAATCGAACACCCCGTTGCGCGGGACGTCGGCCTGCGTGCCCGGCTGGTTGCTTACATAGGTATGGGCAAAATCGCCTTCCTGCGAGGGAATCCCGTTGGCCGGGGTGAAGTCGAACTCGGAGACCGACACCAGCATGTTGGCTTCCGGGTTCACGGGATCCAGGATCCAGACCTGGACGCTCGGATCGAAGCCCACGACCGCCACGCGCCCCCCGCTGCCCTCGGTGGTATTCGGATTGTAGTCGGCGTAAATCTCGCCGCGGTACGGGTCCCAGGTGGACGAGTCGTTGGTGCTGTGGTAGTCCGACACGTTGTACGGCCAGTTCGTGCGGAAGGGCACGGGCACCTTGTTGTCCGCCCACCAGCGGTCCTCCCCGAACACCGTGCCGTCCCACTGGCCATTGGCATTGGCGTCTTCGAACGATTCGCCCGGCGTCCATACCCCGTCCAGCAGCGGAAAGGCGTTGGACCCGCAAAAGAGCTGGCCCAGGGCCTGCGGCCCCGCTTCCGCGGGCGGGATTTCCCAGTTGGATTCCGCGATGGCGCGCGGCTTTTTCTTGTACGGGAGTTCGTACGGCGTGTTGAAGTCGGTGAACGTCGCCGGATTCTCAAGCATCCACTGCGGCAGCCCGTTGGTCTGGCTGTCCGCGAGCCGGCCCACGGGCCACGGCACGATCGTAAAGCCCTCCACCTTGGTTCTAAAATAGATCCCATTCGCCGTATGCCCGGTGTTCGTGTCCATCTGGTAATAGGACTGCTGTTTCCAGCGCTCTTCGTAGATCTGCTGGTACTGGTCCCGGAGCACGCCCGGCTGATACGTATTGGTCTGGATGTCCTGGTGGCCCGATTTCGGGACCAGGGTCGGGTACAAACGCACCTCGTGGTCGGGGATCGGCTCCACCAGCGCCCACCCCACCCGGCCGACCAGGCTTGCCGCCAGCACCGCGAGCGTCAGCCGAACGCCGCGGGCCACCCCCCATCCCCTCGCGCAGGCTATGCGATCAGCTTTCATGTGCATCTCCTTGAGCCCATCGTATCCAGGCCGCCGTGCCCTTCCTCATTCGGTCGGCGTCCGTGTGCGGCCTGACATCCGTTCGCTGTCGTTCGCTTCCTATCCACTGACTTATCCTACCAAATGCGTTGCCGAAAAAGCAATCCTTTTTTGAGGTGGCCCGCACGCCAACCCGGGACGTCGCGGAACGTTGCCGGCCGACCCCATGGCCAACACCCCTCCACTCCCCGCAGGGGTCCCATTCTGGGTTCTCAATTGTCATCTTAGGAGGCGCCCCCTTTACCCCGCGCCGGCACCTCACGCCACCCCGCTAACCGGATCCGCTTTATTCCAGAGCACTTTTCGAGCCAAGTCGGGCACCCGTGCCGGGCTGAAAACCTCAAGCCGTCAGCCGGACATGCAATCAGCAGGTCCGTGCGCTTTCCATAGGCTTGCATCTGACCCGTCACATCCCGAACAACACGGCCTTCCGACACGCCCGGCAGCTCAGCAAGACGCTTCTCCATTCCATACGGCGCGGGCATTTCCACGCTGGCGATCCACACTCAAAACGTGCCTTCACGGCGCATATAAGAGGGATAGAGACTGAATGTCGCACGGCAATAAGGGGCAGCGGCGCGGCGGTCGTTCAGTAACTGGAGCGAACCGGCAGGCGCGAAGCCTATCCGTCAACGTTCCCACGGTGGAAGGCGGCGGAACCGGCTATGGTCCCGGCATCATCCCCTGGCTGGGCTTATTGGCCGGGACCGGTCCGGACGGGAAGGCCGGAGTCCACCAGTTGGTGGGGGCACCGGCGGAGCGCAGGGTCTGGTCGTTTTGCTCGATAAAGGCATCCAGCATCTGGAACCGGCCGCGGTCGAGGGGCAGGACCATGACGGCGCGGTGCGCCATGATGCGCAGGCGTTCCGGAGCCGGTTCCTGGGCGCCGGCGACCTCGATCCGGGGACTCGGCGGGAACCCGTCGAGCGCCAGCTTGCCCTTGCTGGGATAGACCTGGATCCGTTCGCAGGCATGCTTGACGAACCGCTCGCCCGCCGCTTCTTCCACCAGGTAATACAGGTTCAGCAGGGGGCTCTCGGTGACGGTGCCGCGCGGCGAATAGGTGACGGCCAGCCGGAACACCGGCCGGTTGTCGCGCCACGCGACGAACGTCACCTTGTCAATCTCGCCGTGCGGCTGCCGGAGCAGTTCATGGATCAAGGCCCGGTCGCGTTCGATGAAGTCATTGACATTCACGTCCAGCCGCCGGCCGTCGTCGGCGGCAAACAGGGTCGCCACGCCGTTGTGGTAGCTGTCGTAGGCGGCATCGAACGTGCTGCCGTTCTTCAGTTCCCAGCGTCGCGCGGGTCGGTCTTCGATCCAGGGCATGGGCGCCGGACCTGCGTCCGGCCCCAACGACCGGCACCCGCCCGCGAGCGCCAGGATGACAGCCGCCCCCCGTGCTCTCATCGCCGCCCGCCCATGCCGTGTGTTCATACCGGCCTCCCTCGATGCAGGGCCCATCCATCCGTCCTTCGGTCATCCGTCGTTAGGGTGAATCGCACGGCCCCGCGGCACCTCCCGTGAGCGTATCCTGACTCCGCTGGATCGACTGCCCGCTCCGCCTGTACCGCCGCCTGCCGCGCTTATGGGTTCGCGGCATCCCGGCCGGCGCCGGGCGGATCAACCGGCGGGGCCGGCTCGGGATCGCGATGAGCCCGCGCGGGCGTAAAGGCCGGCACGCAGACAGCGACATAGTCGGCGCCCTCGGCGGCCGGCGTGCTGTACTGGACCCACTCTCCGCGCGTTACGAGCACGGCCTGGCCGGCCTTGACATCGAGCGCGCCGGTCCGGGTCTTGACCCGCAGGTGCCCCTTGAGCACCAGGGTGTACTCGTCGAAGTCCGGCGTCTGGCCCGGCTCGCTCCAGCCGCCCGGGCTTTTCATACGGGCGAGGCTGAGGGTGTCGCACCTGCTTCTCACGGCCCCGAAAAATTCCTCGATGCGTTTCAGCCGGTCGCCCGCGGCCGGAATGCCGGCCGGCGCCTCGATGAGCGTCACGGTCATGGTCCCTCCCCTGAACGGCCGGGCCGCGCGGTCATGCGTCCGGCTCCGCCGGGTTCGATGCGTGGGTGGACGCTCCGCGCGCGGCGTCGAGCCAGAGCGTCTGGTACGGCTCCAACAGCAGGGAGCGCCCGCCCGCGAGGCGGCGCCCTCGGATCAGGTCGCGGCACGCGCCGGCGGGCGGCAGCGCGCCGCCGACCGGCAGCTCCAGGGGCTGGTCCGAGCAATTGCTCAGGCACCACACGCGCGCGCCGCCGCCCGGCGCCGTGCGCTCGAGGCCGAAGCCGCGCGGGCCCAGGTCCAGCACCCGCTGGGCGCCGTCGGGATGAAAGGCGGGATGGCGGGCGCGCGTTCGGAGCAGCCGGCGGTACGCGCGGAACACGCGCGAGCCGGGCGTCGCCGGATCGGCGAGCCACGCTTCGAGATCATCCTCCCGCCAGCGGCGCCGGTTGATGGCGCGCGCCTGGCCGGTCTGCTCGACGGCCGCGCGGTCGTTGGGCGTGGCCGTGAGGCTGTGGAAATAGACAGCCGGAATGCCCTTGAGCGCCAGGGCAACGGCCTGCGAGCACAGGAAACGCGCCACGTGGCGCGCGCTGCCGTAGGGTTCGGCGCCGGACAGGGCGTCGAACCAGGCGATATTGAGTTCATACGGGCGTTCCGAGCCGTCCGGGGCGCGACGGGTCGAGACCCGGCCGCCGCGCCGCCGCGCGGCGTCGCACAGCGCCCTCGCGGCGTCGGGCGGCAGGCAGTCCTCGGCCGGGCGCAGGCCGATGCCGTCGTGCGAGGCAGTGAAATTGAGGAAGGCGCAGCCGGGCGGCGGGTCCTCGAGCGCGCGGGCCCAGCGGGACAGGGGCCCGGCCTCGCCCGTGAGCAGGGCGTGCAGGAGCAAGGGCGGCAGGGCAAACTGGTACACGAGGTGCGCTTCGTCGCCCGCGCCGAAGTAGGCGACGTTTTCGGCGTGCGGCGCGTTCACCTCGGCGAGCAGCCGGACGCCGGGCGCGGCGAGCGCGAGCACGTCGCGAAACAGCCGGACGAGCTCGTGGGTTTCCGGCCGGTGGATGCAGTCGGTGCCGATCGTTTTCCAGAGATAGGCGACGGCATCGAGCCGGATGAGGCTGGTGCCCTGGGCGGCATAGAACAGGAGGATATCGAGTATCTCGAAGAGCACATCGGGGTGGGCGTAATTCAAATCCACCTGGTCCGGGCTGAACGTCGTCCAGACGTGGCGCCGGCCGTCCCGGGTGGGGACGGGCATCGTCAGCGGCGACGCGCGCGGCCGCACGACGGCCGAGAGGTCGGCCGCCGGATCCACCTCGATAAAGTAATGCCGGCCGGGTGCCGTGCCCGTCAGGTAATCGAGAAACCAGCCGCTGCGCGCCGACACATGGTTGAGGACCAGGTCAAAGGCCAGATCGAACCGCTCGCCGAGCGCCCGTACGTCCGCCCAGTCCCCGAGAGCCGGATCGGGCGCGCGGTAATGGACCACGGCAAACCCGTCGTCCGAGGACGAGGGGCAGAAGGGCAGCAGGTGCACCATGCTGAACAGGTCCCGAAGTCGCCGATCCGCGAACTGCTTGAGGACGGCCAGCGGGCGGGTGGCGGGGCGCGCGACCATGTCGGCATACGCGATCAGGATCGCGTCGCGCTGGGTCCACGGGCGCGCGGGGCGCGGCTCGAGGCCGTAGCGGCCGATCATCATCAGCAGCCGCTCGAGACCGGCCTCGGCCCGCGCCGCGCCGTAGAGCCGGGCCAGCCGCCCGGCCAGGCGCTCGACGACAGGATGGCCTCGCAGGATCATGACACCTCCACGCCCGGCCGGCTGATCGAGGCGAGCAGGGCCCGCAGCGAGCGGCGCAGCACGGCGTAGCTGTAATGCCGGGCCGCCAGCTCGTAATTATGCTCTACCAGCGAGCGCCGGTACTCGGGATCGTCGAGAATCCGGCGCACGTCATCCACCACCTCGCGGGTCAGGTATCCCTCGATCAGCGGCACGCGGAAGCCCTTGGGCTCGATGTCGCGGACAAACGTGTCGTACCGGTTGACCAGGATCGGCTTCTTGAAATACACCGCCTCGAGAAAGGCGTTGCCGAACCCCTCGTTCAGGCTGGGATAGGTGATGAAGTCGGCGTGCGGATACAGGTCCCAGAGGGTATAGGTTTTCCGGCCGTCGGCCGTGACCTGGCGCGACTCGGTGACGCGCGTGGCGATGAAGCGCAGGTCCACGCCCGAGCGCCGGGCAAAGCCCTCGAGCATGTCGCGGTACTCGAGCCCTTCGTCGCCGGCCTCGTGCGAGACCACCAGCTTGGCGCGGGGATGCCCGAGCATCTGCACCAGGTTAATTGCGTGCCCGATCCCCTTGCGCGGGATAACGCGGGTGGGCTGGAGAAAGATCACGTCGTCCGGCGCGAAGCCCAGGTCGGCGCGCAAGTCCGCCGCGTAGGCGTCCGCCGGCGGGGGGCGCTCGAAGTCGAGCACGTTGGGCACCAGCAGCGAGGGCGTGGCCTTGCGGCGGGCGAGTTCCTCCTGAGAGCTCTGGTTGATGACCACATGCACGAGCTCGTGGTCCCGCGGCGGGAAGGCCATATCGAGGTAATCG
>CAZUYI010000163.1:0-6367 GCA_964624095.1 uncultured Verrucomicrobiota bacterium
CGCGCCGCCGCGATTGCCGCCCTCGACGGGTTCGTGTTCGTCACCCCGGAATATAACCACGGGCCGTCCGGCGCGCTGAAAAACGCGATTGATTACTTGTATCGCGAATGGAATTACAAGGCGGCCGGCTTCGTGAGCTACGGCAGCGCAGGCGGCGTCCGCGCCGTGGAGCAGTTGCGGCTGGTCATGGGCGAGATCAAGGTGGCGGACGCGCGAGCCCAGGTCATGCTGTCGCTCTACACCGACTTCGAGCAGTTCAGCGTCTTCAAGCCCGATCCCCGGCACGAGCGCTCGCTCCAGGACATGCTCGACGAGCTCGTGGCCTTGAGCCGCGCCCTGAAGCCGCTCCGTACGCCCTGAAAAGACCCCGCGCCGGACTCTTTCGCCGGCCCGGGAACAGGCCATGGAGGCATCCGGCAAGCACGCGCCGTCAGGCTTGCGGCGCGCAAGCCGTCATGGTATAAGGCCGTTACTATCAGGCGTCGTCAGTACATGGGGGGCAACGGCCCTTTGCGGGGCCACGGTCCCCACCGAGGAGCGCGAACCAGGTCTCCCTTCAAGTCGGATTGAACGGGCGGCGGCGTTGGGCGCAGTCCTGTTCCTGGCCGGCCTTCCGGAGGGCCGGGCGGAGGGCGGCGAGACATACTGGGCCTGGATGAAGGGCCCGTCGGCGGGGAACCGGCCCGGTGTCTACGGCGAGGCGTCGGACGACGGGCGGCTCCTGCTGTCGGGCTCCAGCTACGCGCCGTTGAGCCTGCCGGCATTCCTGGGCGACGCCGGCTGATCGAGCCGCAGAACTGGAACACCTGTACGCTCTTCGACCTCAATGTCAGGCCCGCCCGCAGGTCGGCGCAGGAGCTGCGGGACGGGTTCCAGAAACTGGTGGCCGAGCTGTACAGCCCGGAGTCCATTCGCTGGCGCAGAAGTCGTTTCAACCGCGCCCTCAAGAGCCGGCGCCAACAGAAGGAGACTGCCCGTGAAAACCGTGCGACTCGTCCGTCTGCTGTTCGCGGTGGCCGCCATCTATGACGGCGGGCTGGGCGCCGCCTTCCTGGTCGCGCCCGGCGCCGTGTTCCGGCACTGGAACGTCACGCCGCCGAATCATCCCGGCTACATCCAGTTCCCCGCCACCCTGCTGATCGTTTTCGCGATCATGTTCCTCGCCGTGGCCGCGGACCCGGTCCGGCGCCGCGCGTTCATCCCCTACGGCATGCTGCTCAAGGCGTCCTACTGCGGCGTGGTCTTGCTCCACTGGCTGACCGCCGGGCTCCCGGACCTGTGGAAACCGTTCTGCATCGCCGATCTCGCGTTCTTCGCGGCCTTCGCCTGGGCGTGGACCGCCCTTCGGGACCCGCGGACGCTGGACACCGTCGCCCTCAGGCCGGCCGGGACCGACATCCTCACGCGCGCCTGACCCCCGCGGCCGGGAGCCCGTCCGCGTGCGGCGCGAGCGGGGAACAAGCGCTCCGAGGCCGCCCCCGATCGCTCGAAGCGGAGAAACCACCGGCTGGAATCGGGCTGGCACGGCTCGAGCGAAACCGGTAGTCTCTGTCCTCGACGGCGCGGGATAAGACCCCGCCGCCCCAACGGCACGGAGGGATCCCATGAAATGTTATATCATGACCGACCTCGAAGGGCCCGCCATGGTGTGGCGCTTTGCGCAGACGCGCGATGTCCAGGAGGAGCCCGAGCTGAAGCGCCAGGCCATGCGCCTGCTGACGGGCGAAGTGAATGCCGCCGTGGACGGGATCCTCGACGCCTGTCCCGGCGCCGAGGTCGTCGTGTGGGACGGCCATGGCAACGGCGGGATTGAAGTCGAGGCGTTTCACGCGAAGGCCAAGCTGATCAGCAGGGGCCGGATTCGCCCGCCCTACTTCCTGGACGCCTCGTTTGACGCCCTGTTCTTCGTGGGCCAGCACGCCATGGCCGGCACGGAAAACGCGCCGCTCTGCCACACCTACTCCTCGAAATCCATCGAGTACTACAAGCTCAACGGCCGGTTCGTAGGCGAGTTCGGGGCCCGATCCCTCATGGCGGCCACCCTGGGCGTGCCCACGGTGTTCGTGTCGGGCGACGACAAGGTTGCGGCCGAGGCGCGCGCGCTCGTGCCGCGCATTCATGCGGCCATTGTCAAGCAGGGGCTCGGGCTCGAATTGGCCCTGCACCTGGCGCCGCCGGCCGCCCGGGCGCTCATCCGCCAGACGGCCCGCGAGGCGGCCCTGGACGCGGCGAACATACCGCCACCTGCCGCGGAGCCGCCCTTTGTGCTGGAGCTGCGCGTAAAGCCGGGCGTGAGCATCGAGGGGTACCTGAAACGAGGCGCCGAGCGAGTGGATGACCTCACCGTCCGCCTGCGGAGCGACTCGATCTGCGAGCTCCCCGTATGAGGCAGCCCGGGCTGTGCCGGGTGACCCGGCGGGAGCGCTTCCCGGCGGCCGGCACGAGGGCCGACATGAGCGAACGCTGCCATCCTCCATCGCCGGCCGACGACGAACGGTTCAAGACGGCCATCCGCAATGCCCCGCTGGGCATCGTGGTGGCCCACGTGGATCAGGACCTGAGATACACGTGGATTTACAACCCGCATCCCGATTTCGACCCCGAGAAGGTTATCGGCAAGCGCGATGACGAGATCGCACTGAACGAGGGCACCATCCGGCTGCGCGACTTGAAGCGGCGCGTCATCGAGAGCGGCACCGGCGCCCAGGATATCATTGTCTTTCCGGTATCCGACGGCCCGCTGATCTACAAGATCGCGGTGGAGCCCGTGGTCAACGAGGCGGGCCGGGTGATCGGGGCCACCAGCGTGTCGGTGGATATTACCGGTCTCATCCGGGCCGGGGAGGCGCAGACGCGGCTGATCCATGACCTGCAGAAGGCGCTGGCGGAAGTGCGGACCTTGCAGGGCATGTTGCCGCTGTGCACCTATTGCAAGAAAATTCGGAATGACAAGGGCTACTGGGAACAGGTGGACGAGTATATCGCCAATCATTCGGCGGCCGAAATCAGCCATAGCATTTGCCCGGACTGCGGCCGACGCTATTTCCCCGAGGTATACGGAAGCCAGCCGCCGACCGGCGACGCGGAATGACGCCGGCCCGACTCAGGGGGCCTCCGCCTCGAGCACAAAATCGACCGTGATATCCTTGGTGGCGCCGCCGAACCCGTAGGGCAGCTCCGGGAGCCGGGTCACCGACTCCAGCGCCGCCATCACGGAGGCGTCCATCAGCCGGTTGCCGGACGAGGCGTCCATCCGCTTGCCGAGGATTTCCCCGTCCGCCCGGACGCGCAGGACGACCCGAGTCACCAGTCCTGCCCGACCGGCCAGCGCGCTAGGCGGCTGCTGCCACGCGTCGTACAGGATCGTGCGGATGAGGGTCAGATACCAGCCGTAAGGCGTCGCGGCGCCGCCGGTCCCGGTTCCGAACCCGGTGCCGCTTTCCGCGGGTCCGGCGCTCGGGAGCGCAGTCGCCAGCGCCGCGCGGATCTGCGCGGCCGTCAGCGGCTTGGCCGCCGGCTTTCCCGGCGTCCTGGCCCGCGTGGGCGCCGGCTTGGAGGCCGCGCGCCGCACGAGGTTGGTGCTCGTCTTGATCTTGCGCGGCTCGGGCTTCGGCTTCGGCACGGACTCCGGGCGGTCCTGCTGGGACTCGGATACGGGCTCGGGCGCCGGCACGGACTCCGGCTCGGGCGTCGGCTCGGGCAGGTGCAGGGTCGACGCGGGCGGGCCCGGCGGCCCGGGCTGGAAATCCACGAGGAACGCCGTTTCCATCGGCCGGCGGTGTCCGCACGAGAACAGCGAAAGCGCCAGAAGCACGTACAAGACAGCCACATGCGTCCCGCCGCTGATGATCGTATTGCGGATGAAGGAAGGGTTCATGACCGACTGTCCGCCGCCGCCGGGGCTCTATTCGGCCTGCGACACGAGCGCCATCTTGCGGATGCCGGCGTCGTGAATCCGGCGCATGACGTCCATGACCCGGCTGTATTTCAGGTCCTGGTCCGCGCGCACGTACACCGTAGACTCCGGATCGGCCCGGCTCAGCCGCTGCAGCGCGGGACCCAGTTCGGCGTCGCTCAGCAGGCGGTTGTCGAGGTACAGGCTGCCGTCCAGCCGGACCGACACGGTGATCGGGCGCGTGTCCTTCAGCTCGGCGGCCTTGCCGCGCGGCAGGTTGACGAGCACCCCCTGCTCCAGGAGCGGGTACGTGATCAGGAACACCGTCAGGAGCAGAAACGCGAAATCGAGCATCGGCGTGAGATTGATTTCGCCGATGGCGTTGAACACGGGTCTCGTGTGTCGTCGGGCCACGGACGCTCCCCCGTTCAGCGGCGCAGGCAATGGTCTTCCAGGTCGGCCGTCAACCGCTCGGCAAAATGGTCCATCAGCGTGGTCAGGACGCGCATGCGCCGCACGAGAAAGTTGTAGCCGACCAGCGAGGGCACCGCGACGAACAGGCCGATCAGGGTGGTGATGAGCGAGCCGGACACGCCGGGCGCCACGGCGGACATGGTCGCCGAACCCTGGACCGCCATGCCGCCGAACGAGTCCATGACTCCCCAGACCGTGCCCATCAATCCGAGGAACGGTGCCAGCGACACGGCCGTGACGAGCACGATCACATACTGTTCCAGGAACAGGACCTGCTCGTCGAGCGCCTGGTTCATCCGGTTTTGAACGTGCCGCAGGTCCGCCGGCGTCAGGACCGGTTCCGGGCGGCCGCCCGGCTGGAACCAGGCGTTGGGATCCAGGCCGCGCGCCTGGAGCACGCCGGCCAGGGCGTGGCAACTGGCCCGGTACAGGGCGTACAGCGGGCTGCCGGCGCAGTCCGGCGCCCGGGCCAGCAGGGCCAGCGGCTGCGACTCGGCCTCGTAGGCGGCCAGGAAGCGGGTGGAGGCGCGCAGGGCGCGCCGGTACTCGCTGAACTTGGTGATCATGATGGACCAGGCCACCACGGAACCGAGCGCCAGGATGACGACCAGCAGCTGGCCGCCGAAATTGGCCCGCAGGAAGGCGTTGATCAGGTCGGCCTGGGGCAGCAGGACCGGGCTGAAAAGCAGGCTGGAGTTCATGGGCGTTGAGTATAGGCGCGCCGCCGCGCGGGTCAAGCGCCCTCAGGCCCGGGCAAACGGCGAGATGGCGCGCAGCGCGCGGATGATCGGCGGTGCCTCGGCCAGCACGTAGTCAATTTCCTCGCGGGTCGTGTAGCGGCTCAGGCTGAACCGGATCGAGCCGTGCGCGGCCATGAACGGTACGCCCATGGCCCGGATGACGTGCGAGGGCTCGAGCGAGCCGGACGTGCAGGCCGAGCCGGAAGAGGCGGCGATGCCGCGGTCGCTGAGATGGTAGAGAATGGACTCGCCCTCGATGTACTGGAAACTCACGTTCAGCGTGGTGGGCAGGCGCCGGGTTTCGTCGCCGTTGACCCGCACGTCCGGGCAGGCGGCCAGCAGGCCCGCCTGCAACCGGTCGCGCAGGGCAGCCGCCCGCGGCATGGCCTCCGGCATGGCCTGTGCCGCCAGCTCGCAGGCGCGGCCCAGCGCCACGATGCCGGGCACGTTTTCCGTGCCGCCTCGCTTGCCGCCCTCCTGGTGCCCGCCGAGCAGCAGCGGGCTCACGCGCGTGCCGCGCCGGATGTACAGGGCCGCCACCCCCTTGGGCGCGTGCAGCTTGTGCCCCGAAAACGACAGCAGGTCCACCGGCACCCGCCGCACGTCTATCGGCGTCTTGCCGGCGGCCTGGACGGCGTCGGTGTGGAACAGGCCCCCGGCCGCCTTCACCAGCTCGGCGGCCTCGGCGATGGGGAAGAGCACGCCCGTCTCGTTGTTGGCCCACATCAGGCTCGTCAGCGCCCGGCCGCGGCCCAGGGCCTGGCGCAGGTCGTCCAGGTTCAGGCGGCCCTGGCCGTCCACCTCGAGCTCGGTGAGGGGCGCGCCGCGGTCCTTCAGCATCCGGCAGGGCTCGAGCACGGCCGGGTGCTCGACCCGGCTGGTGATCACGGCCAGCGCGCCGCCGGCCGCCTCGACGGCCCCGCGGATGGCGGTGTTGTTGCTTTCCGTGCCGCAGCCGGTGAACACGATCTCCGAGGGATCGGCCCCGATCAGCGCCGCGGCCTGCTCCCGGGCGGCGTCCACGGCGCGGCGCACCTGGCCGCCGAACCGGTGCATGCTCGACGGGTTCCCCCAGCGCTCCGTGAGGAACGGCAGCATGGCCTCGATCACGTCCGGCGCCGGGCGGGTGGTCGCATTGTTGTCCAGGTAGACGGTGTTCACGGCGTCTCCTCCACCACCAGGTCCGGGGCCACAAACTCGCGCAGCCGCGCCTCCACCACGTCCTTGAGGGTGAACCGGGCCACCTGGCAGTTGGCGC
>CAZUYI010000164.1:0-6319 GCA_964624095.1 uncultured Verrucomicrobiota bacterium
GGCCCCAACGCGCCGGGCATGCTCTCGTATGACGCCGACACGGACAGCCTGTGGGCCAATCCGTACAGCAGCCCCGTGCTCCACCGCATCTCGTGCGCCACGCGGACCGTGGTCGAGCGCCTGGAGCCCGGTCCGGGCCTGGTTAATTCCGAGGGGATCGGCTACGACCCGTTTGACAAGACGTTCTGGCTGCTCAACTCGAGGTGGCTCTACCATGTCAAGAAAGACGGCACCCGGTACACGCTGATCGAGACGTATCCCAATCCGTCGGTAAACTGTCCCGAGGACCGGGCCGCCCTCGAGCGGCTGGGCCGGCTGGCGGTCAAAGGCACGGATTGGACCTTCACCTCGCTGGGCGGTTCGAGCGGCACGATCGCGCGCGCCGCGGGCGGGCTGCTCAAGGGGCCCGTCCCCCTGAAGGTCCAGAAGCACCTGATCGTGGCCGGCTCGGAGCACAACGACGGCGAGTACGACAAGCTGGCCGTGGACGACACGACCCTCACCGTGAAGACCCGCGACGGCTCTCCCGTGCGCGACGAAGCCGCGGGCCGGACGGTGGTCGTCTCGTTCTTCATCAGCGGCTCGGACGAAGGTGTCGCCGTGGACCCCACCGACCATACGGTGTGGATCAACACGGACACGGACAAGGGGAGCAACTGGATCCCCGGCTGCAACCGCTGCTGGCATCTCGATCCGCTGGGCGTCGCCACGAACCGCTAGGCGCGGAGCGTCAGGCCGGCTTGACCCGCGTCCACGCGCCGGCGTCGCGCGAGGCGAGGGCGGCTTCCAGCACGCGCATCTCGAGGTGTCCGGCCGCGAAGTCGGGAACGCCGCCCGCCGCCGGGCGCCCCGCCCGGACCTCGGCGACGGCCCGGTAAAACTCGGCGAACAGGTTGTAGACGGCGTCCATGTAGCCCATGGGGTGGCCGGAGGGCAGCCGGGCGAAGCGCCGGGTGGACTCGTCCTGCAGCAGCGGGGATTCGATCAGGACCTGGTTCGGCGCGTGCCGGTGGCCGAGCCACAGTTCCGCGGGCCGCTCGTGGGTCCAGGCCAGCGACCCGTCGGATCCGTAGACCTGGAGGTCCAGCGCGCACTTGCGACCGGCGGCCAGTTGGGAGGTCGTGAACGTGCCCGTGGCGCCGCCCTCGAACCGGAGCAGCAGCGCGCCGTATTCGTCGAGCGTTACGGCGACGTCCTCGAGGTCGGCCTCCGCCGCCTTCGCGAACGTCAGCGTGGCGCCGTGCCGGGGACGCCGGCGCCGCGGCAGGATCGTGCGGAGCTCGGCCATGACCTCGACGATCGGCGTGCCGGCAATGAACTGCGCCAGGTCGCACCAGTGGCTGCCGAGGTCGGCCATGATGTTCGAGGCGCCCGCCTGCGCCGGGTCCAGCCGCCAACTGAAGTCCGTGGGATACAGCAGCCAGTCCTGGAGGTAGGCGCCGAGCACATGGGTGACCGCCCCGATGTCGCCCCGCGCCACGCGGGCGGCCGCTTCCTGCACGGCAGGATAATACCGGTAACAGAAGTTCACGCCCGTGGCCAGGCCCCGTTCCCGCGCCAGGCGCGTTACTTCGCCCGATTCCGCGGCCGTCAGGGCCAGCGGCTTTTCCGAGAGCACGTGCTTGCCCGCGAGCAGCGCCTGGCGGGTGAGCGCATAGTGCAGGTGGTTCGGCGTGCAGATGTGCACGACTGCAACCGCCGGATCGGCCAGGACCGCCTGGGCGTCGGCATAGGTCCGCGGAATGCCGTACCGGCCGGCCACGGACGACGCCAGGTCCCGGTTGGCATCCGCGATGCCGATCACGCGCACGGCGGGCAGCCGCAGCAACTGCTCGACATGAACCACCCCGATGTAGCCGGTGCCGATAACCGCGACGTGAACCTGAGTCATGGCGGGTTCCTTTCTGCGGGTCCACACGAGACGCTGCCGCCGCGGCCTGCGCGGCCCGTTCGAGTGCTAGGCCTGAGGCGCCGCCGCGTCCGGCCGGTCCGGACCCGGGGCGGGGGCCGGTCGGTCTGGCGCAAAGCTTTCCACGATCCAGCGGGAGAGTTCCTGCTCGGGCGCGTCCGCGACGGCGCGCGTGATCTCGAAGCGGGTGCGGCCGGTGTTCTTGGCGATCAGCTTGAGGCCGTAGGCGAGGTCCTTGAACTTCTCGCGGAAAATCGCCCCCATCGTCTTGTCCCGGGTGATGCTCAACTCGACGAGCAGGTCCACGGCGTCGTCCTGGAACACCAGGTCCAGCCCGTGCTCCGCGCGGAAACGGTCCGCGAACGCCACGACCTCCGATTTCAACAGCGCGCGCTGCGACTGCTGGTTCTTCCGCAACAGGGTCTGCAGCGCCCGGTCGGGATCGGACACCGTTTCGGAATCGGCCTCGAAGGCCTTGATGGCCGTCGAGGGAAGCTGGAACTTGAAATGGCGGAAGACCCGCTCCATCACGGTCATCAGCCCGCGGGCGCCGGTTTGCTCGGCGATCGCCCGCCGCGCGATCTCGGCGACTGCCTCGCGCGTGATCGTAAAGTCGATCCCGTAGCCCGCGAAGTCCTCCCGGTATTGCCGCAGGATGCTGTCCTCGGAGGTCAGCAGAATCTGCTGCAGGTCGTCCGCCGTCAGGGCCTCGCAGGTCACCCGCACGGGCAGCCGGCCGATGAATTCCGGCTCGAACCCGAACTCGATGAAATCGCTGGTCTGGGCCAGCGAGAGGTACTCGAAGTCCGGGCTGGCGCTGCGCGCCGCGCCGCCGAACCCGATGGGGGGGGCGGACACCCGTTGCTTGATCCGGTCGGCCATGCGGTCGAAGGCGCCGCTGACGATGAACAGGATGTGGCGCGTGTTGATCGTGCGCCGCGGAGGCCGGCCGCTCCGCTGGAGTTGCATCATGGCTTCCATCTGGCCGAGCAGGTCCGTCTGGCTCTGGAGGCTGACGTCCGTCTCCTCCATGAGCTTGAGCAGGTTGACCTGCACGCCGCGGCCCGAGACGTCGCGGCCGGCGGCGGCGGACGCGGCGGCGATCTTGTCGATTTCGTCGAGGTAGATGATGCCGTATTCGGCGAGCTCGATGTGGCCGCCCGCCGCGCGGACCAGGTCGCGGACGAGGTCATCCACGTCGTGGCCCACGTAGCCGGTTTCCGAGAACTTGGTGGCGTCGGCCTTCACGAACGGCACGCCGATCAGCCGGGCCATGCAGCGCATGAGGTAGGTCTTGCCAACGCCCGTCGGGCCCAGGATCACGATGTTCTGCTTGGCGTAGTCCCGGTCGCGCAGCTCGGGCTGCTCGAGGCAGCGCCGCACGTGGTTGTAATGGTCGCAGATGGCCACGGCCAGCACCTTCTTGGCCTCACCCTGCTGGATCACGTACCGGTCCAGCGTGTCGCGGATGTCGCGCGGCTTCCAATTGAACTCACGGATCCGCTTGAGGCGGGCCTGCGCCTCGGCGTCGTCGGGCGCGTCCCCGCGTCCGGCGGCGTCGGCCGGGCCCGCCGGCGCGAACAGCCCCGCCCCGGGCGGCTGCCGCAGCAGGTCCTGCAGGCGGCGCTGCCAGTCGTCAGGGGCGCTGTCCGGGGGCTTGGGCTCGCGGTCGCTCATGTCGGGACTCCTCGCGGGACAGGCAGTCGGCAGGGCCTCCGCCCTGCATCCCGCCTGGCATCATGCAACGGGCGCGCCCCGCGGGCAAGCCATTTTCTGCCGAATTTTTGGGTTGCGGCCAGGAGCCCGGCCTTGATATGATCGCCTGCGCGTGTTGCAAACGACTCGCCGACCGCGACCGGCCGGCCGGGGCCCCGGGCACGGGATCCCGGCGCGGCGGGCGCTCGATACGGACCGACCATGCTGATCCTGCTGGCAGCCATCGCGATCTCGCTCAGTCTGTCGTTTGTCTGCTCGCTGAGCGAAGCGTGCATTCTCAGCCTTTCCCTGGCGGACATCGCGGCCATTGCCGAGCGGCGCCCGCGCACCGCCGCCGCGCTGCGCCGCCTGAAAGACGAAATCCAGCGGCCCATTGCCGCGATCCTCATCCTGAACAACCTGTCCAACATCGTCGGCGCCTCGGTCTCCGGGGCCCTGTTCGCCGGCCTGTACGGGCGCAAGTGGCTCGCGCTCTTTTCGATCGCCTTCTCGCTGGCCGTTATCCAGTGGTCCGAATACCTGCCCAAGACCCTGGGCGCCCACCACCGGCGCTTCGTGGCGGTGTCCCTCGCCCGGCCCCTGACCTACGTCGTGCGGGTCATGCGCCCCCTGCTCACGCTGCTCGAACGCTTCAACCGCCCGTTCCAGGGCCGGCGCGCCGGCCGCTCGCCGGCCGACATGCTGGGCGAACTCACGGTCCTCACGCGCTATGCCTCGGTGCAGAACCTCCTGTCGCGCGAGCAGTCGGACATCGTGCTGCGCAGTCTCACGCTGGCCCAGGCCCGGGTGCAGGACGTCATGGTCGAGCGCGACGAGGTGAAATATCTCTCCACGGAGATGTCGCTGGCCGACGCCCTGGTCGAATCCCATATTCACCACCATACGCGGTATCTCCTCGTGCGCGGCCGCAACCTGGACGACGTGGCCGGCTACGTCAACGTCAAGGACATTGTCAGCGCCCTGCAGTTGAATCCGGCGGACCCGTCCCTGAGCGGCATCGCGCGGCCGGTCCTGACCGTGGACGTCCGGATGCGGGTGCCGGAACTGCTCAAGACGTTGACCCGCGGCTACCAGCACATTGCCGTCGTGCGCGACGGCGCCCGCACGGCCGGGCTGGTGACCGTCGAGGACGTCGTGGAGGCCATCGTGGGCGACCTGGAGGACGAGTACGACGTGCTGCCGACCTATCTCTACCCGATTTCCGAACAGCGCTTCCTGGCGGGCGGCGGGATCACCCTGCGCGCGCTGCGCGAGAAAACGCGCTTCGAGCTGCCCGACGCGCCGATCAGCCTCCATGACTGGCTCAGCGGCCGGCCGGGCGGTCCGCCGCGGATCGAGCAGGCGGTGCCGGTCGGCGAGGTGGTGGCCATCGTGCGGAAGATTCGCCGGTCCAAAATCCACGAGGTGATCATCGAGAAACGGGCGGCGCGGCCGGCGCCGCCCGCGGGCCCGGACGGCGCCGACGGGTGAGCCCCATGGATATCCTGGACTTCGAGTACGTGGTCGTGGGCAGCGGCATCGCCGGACTGATGTCGGCCATCCGGCTCGCGCCCCACGGGCGCGTCGGGGTGCTGACCAAGAAGGACAGCGCCGAGAGCGCCACGAACTACGCGCAGGGCGGGATTGCCTGCGTGGTGGCCTCGGATGACAGCCTGCAGGAGCATGTCTCGAAGACCACGTCCGCGACACGCTGGCGGCGGGCGACGGGCTGTGCGACGAGCGCGTCGTGCGGGCCATCCTCGCCGCCGGTCCGGCGCGCGTCGCGGAGTTGGAGTCCTTCGGCCTGAAATTCGCCGAGCGGCCCGGCGCGGGCTACGATCTGGGCCGGGAGGGCGGGCACTCGCGCCGGCGAGTGCTCCACTGCGGCGACATTACCGGCCGCGAGGTCGAGACGATTCTGCTTGCCCGCGCGCGGGCCGAGCCGACGCTCACGCTGCTCGAGCACTGCGTGGTGATTGACCTGGTGACGACCGGCTGGCTGGGCCTGAGCGGGCCCAACCGCTGCGTGGGCGGCTATTTTCTCAATGCGCAGACGGGTCGGATCGCGGCATTCCGCGCGCCCCACACGATCCTGGCCACGGGCGGGGCGGGCAAGGTGTACCTCTACACGAGCAACCCGGACATCGCCACCGGCGACGGCGTGGCCCTGGCCTGGCGCGCGGGCGTCCCGATCCGCAACATGGAGTTCATGCAGTTCCATCCCACCTGCCTTTTTCACCCGAAGGCCAACTCGTTCCTGATCAGCGAGGCCGTGCGGGGGGAGGGCGGGGTGCTGGTCAACGCCCGCGGCGAATCCTTCATGGAGCGCTACGACCCGCGCGGCGCCCTGGCGCCACGCGATATCGTGGCCCGCGCCATTGACCAGTACATGAAAGTCAACGGGATTCGTTGCGTTTATCTCGACATCCGGCACAAAGGCGCCGACTTCCTGCAGACCCGGTTCCCCACCATTTCCCGCACCTGCCTGTCCTACGGCTTCGACCTTGCCCGCGACCTCGTGCCGGTCGTGCCGGCCGCCCATTACTGCTGCGGGGGCGTGGATGCCGGCGTGGACGGCGCCACGGACCTGCCCGGCCTCTCCGCCTGCGGCGAGGTGTCCTGCACCGGCCTGCACGGGGCGAACCGGCTTGCCAGCAATTCCCTGCTCGAAGCCCTGGTGTGTGCCGCGGCCATGGCCGAGCGGCTCGCTCTCAT
>CAZUYI010000165.1:0-6317 GCA_964624095.1 uncultured Verrucomicrobiota bacterium
GTCCAGGACGGCGGCGTAGGCCCCGACATACTTCACGAGCCGGTGCACGAACACATCGAACGCCAGCCGCGCGGGCGCCGAGCCGTTGTCCATGGCCTGGAGGATATCGCGCATGTCGTTGCTGCCGATCGCGGCCAGGCCGCGCAAGCCGCTTTCCTTGTTCAGCAGCCGGTCCACCTGCTCGAGCCCGTAGCCCAGGCGGCCGAGCATCAGCACGACCGCGGGGTCAATATCGCCGCAGCGCGTGCCCATGACGAGCCCCTCGAGGGGCGTCAGGCCCATGCTGGTGTCCTCCACCCGGCCCCGGTTGACGGCCGTGATGCTGCACCCGTTGCCCAGGTGCGCGGTGATCAGCTTGACCTCGTCCAGCCGCCGGCCGAGCTGCTGGGCGGCGGCCAGGGCCACGTAGTGGTGCGAGGTGCCATGAAAGCCGTAGCGCCGGATCTGGTTCTTCTCGGCGAGTTCGGCGGGAATGGCGTAGGTATAGGACGCCGGCGGCATGCTCTGGTGAAAGGCAGTGTCGAAGACGGCGACCATCGGGACGTTGGGAAACAGCCGCTCGCAGGCCTCGATGCCCTCGTAATTCGGCGGGTTGTGCAGCGGCGCCAGGGCAAAGCAATCCAGGATCACCTGCTTGAGCGCCGCGTTGATCTTGACCGCGGAGGCGATCGCGGCGCCCCCGTGCACCACCCGGTGCCCGATGCCGGCGATCTCCGTCAGGTTCCCGATCACGCCGGCCTGCTTGTCCATCAAGGCCAGGCAGGCCCGCGAAATCGCGGCCTCGTAGGAGTTGGCCACAATGTCCTGGTCCAGCTTCTGGCCGCGATGGTTGGCATACTTCAGGTGCGTGTCGGAGGCGTGGATGCGTTCGATCAAGCCCTTGGCCAGCAAGGCCTCGCCCGCGCTCTCGTAGAGCGTGAACTTGACGGATGAACTGCCCGCGTTAATGACCAGGATTTTCATAGATGCATCGTGAGGCGGAGCCTCGAGGTTGTGCGCGCGTGCCGGGCCGCCGTGGCCCGTCGGATAAACCGGGTCTACCCTAACAGCCTGACGCGCGGCGGGCAAGGGGAAAATCCCGTTTCGGCATGAACCGTGCGCGTCCGCCGCGCGGGAGCCGACCACGCCCGGCCAGTCACCACGCGGGACCATACGGCCCGGCGGCCAACGGCGCTTCGACGGCGCCGTATTCCCAGCCGGATATCAGCGCCGTCCAGAGTCCTGGCCCCGCCCGATAGACGGCGGGATCGGCGCGATCGTCGCCGTCGAAGTCGCCGGGTACGGCCCGGCTGTCCGGCCCGCCGCAGAAGCGGGTCACGGACGCATACCCGCGGGCGGAGGACAGCAGTGTCCAGGCGCCCGCCGCGGGCTCGAACACCGCTGGATCCATTCGCCGGTCGCCGTCGTAGTCCGCGGGCACCGGCCATAGCGCGCCGGGACCCGGCGGCGCGCGCACCACGCACGCCACCGGCGTGTAGCCGGACCCGGACAGCAGCGCCCGCCAGAGCCCGCTGCCCGCATCAACGGCGCACGGGTCGGCTTTGCCGTCCCCGTCAAAATCGCCGCTGACCGCCGCCTCGTTCGCGCCGCCCAGGGCAAAGGACGCGGTCTCATACCCGCGGCTCGAGAGGCGCACGCGCCATTGCCCGTTGGCCGCGCGATAGAGAGCCGGATCGGCCCGGGCATCGCCGTCAAAATCACCCCGCACCGAACGGCCGCCCGGCAGATCCACGGCCCACTCGATCGCTCCGTAGGCGGAGCCGGACAGCAGGGCCCGCCATAGGCCCGCAGCGGTGTAAGCGGCGCACGGATCGCAGCGGCCGTCGCCGTCATAATCCGCGGCCACCGGCGTCCAGCCCGGACCGCCGAGCCGGAACGGGACGGCCGCATAGGCGGAGTCCGACAGCCAGACGAGCCAGTCACCCGTTGCTCCGTTATACAGCGCCGGATCGCTCCTGCCGTCGCCGTCGAAATCGCCCGCCTGATACGAGCGATACACACCCTGCAGCACGCCCGTCTGACCGGCGGCCAGGTCGAGCGCCTGCGCGGGCGGCGCCCAAAACCCCGGCAGCGACTCGAACCGGACCCGGTAATAGCCCGCCGGGCAGCGCGCGGCCGCCAGGCTTCCCGTGCCGACGCGCGGCCCGGTATACCCCGCGGGCGGCCCTTCGAGCCGCCAGGCGCCGCGCGCGGGCAACACCTCGATCGCCAGCGTGGCTTCGGCCGCCGGGTTCGGCTGCCGCGCGAACGTTACGTAGCTCAGCCCGCCGACCGGCGCGGGCAGGCCCTGCGCGATCCACGTCGCGCCGCCTGGCGGCAGGTAATAGAGGAACCCGCCGTTCCAGTTAACCGAGCAGGCCCAGGCGTGGCGGCCGTCGGGCACGGCAATGCCCATGGTGGCATAGGCCGTCGAGTTGTAGCCGGCCTCCTGCCAGGCGCGCCCGCCGTCCGTCGTGCGTATCACGCTGGTGTCCATGGCCACCCAGACCTCGCCCGTACCGACGACGGCCAGCTCATTGGCGTGGTAGCCGCCCGACTGATCATGGTAGAGCAGGTCCCAACTCATGCCCCCATTGGTCGTGCCGATCACGCGGCCGTCAATGGCCCCCGCCGCCGTATAGCCGAAGCCTACCGCCCAGGCCCGGCGCGCGTCCGCCGCTGCAATGCTGAGAATATTGGCGATACGGCCGACCCCGTTTGTCTGCCTGACCCACGTCAAGCCGCCGTTGGTCGTGTGATAAATCGAGGCGAATCCGCCCTGCTCATGCCCGGCGGCCCAGGACATGTCCTCGTCCAGCGCCGTGATCCCCTGGAGCGGCGTCGTGGCGCCCGGCGGGCTCCGGTCCTCCCAGGTGCGCCCGCCGTCCGTCGTGCGCAGCACGAGCCCGGGCGTGCCGCTGACCCAGGCCACGTCGCGGCTGCATGCCTGGATTTTCATCAGCTCTTCGCCCGATGTCGGGGCCCATTGTTTTTGACAGATCCAGTCCGCCCCGCCGTTGGTCGTGTGGTAGATCGCCGCGGAACCGTCCGGCACGCCTCCCACCGCCCAGGCCGTCTCGGCATCCACGGCGGCTGCGCCGGCAAGCCACACGCCGGCGAGCGCCGCCGGATTGCCCTGCCGCACCCAGTCGGCGCCGCCGTTGGTCGTGCGCAGGATCGTCGCGTAGCCGCCGGCCGGCGCGCCCACCGCCCAACCCGGAAGCGGCGGCGGCGTCTCGCCGAACGCCGTACTGCCGGCCGCCAGAAGCGCCACCCGCCATACCCCGGCCCGCCCGAGTAAACCGGATCGCATAACGCATGCCCTCCCCTTCGAGCCTGTCCCCGCACGCGTGTCGGTTGGGCCAGCGCCCGGGCCGCGCGCCTGTCGGCCAGGTTCGGCCGCACGCGCCAGCCGCCACCGTATCAGAATCGAGTAAACCATATCCGGCTCGCCAAGGCAATGCCGGCGCCTCGCGGCGTGGTTGCGCCGGCCGCGCGCCTCATGAAAGAGGGGGGGGCCGGACCGGAATGACAGCGTCAAGCGCTGGCGCTCCCGGAATCTCTCCGTGTTTCTTGACTTACTGTATCAGGATGGCCATGACGGCCAACCGTGGAAACGCGCCGGGTGCAGCAGGCTGGCCGGGAAGAGAATCAAGATCCTAAAACACACGGCCTCATCATCGGGAGAAACAAGATGTCAGACATGTCAGACACGTCGGACGGGGCGGACGGGGCGGGCCGCCCGGGCCTGATCCCGAAGTACGGCGGCTATCGCACGCTGCGCAGCTTCCGGACCGCCCAGCAGGTCTATGACGGCACGGTGCTGTTTTGCACCCGGTTCGTGGACCGCCGCAGCCGCACGCACGATCAGATGGTGCAGGCGGCGCGCAGCGGGGTTCAGAACATCGCCGAGGGCAGCGTGGCCTCGGCCACCTCGAAGAAAACCGAACTCAAGCTCACCGGCGTAGCCCAAGCCAGCCTGGAAGAACTCCTGCTGGATTTTGAAGACTTCCTGCGCCAGCACGGGTTGCGCCTGTGGCCCAAGGACTCGCCCGAAGCGCTGGCCGCGCGACATCGGTTCCGGGCGCCCGCCAGGCCCGACTCGTCCGACAGGTCAGACAGGTCCGACACGTCAGACACGTCCGACTGGCCAGACACCCCGGAAGCGGCGGCCAACACCCTGATCTGCCTGATCCACCAGGCCACATACCTGCTGCGCCGTCAACTGGAACACCTCGAACGGCAGTTCCTGCGCGAGGGCGGGTTCACGGAGAAATTGTTCCGGATGCGCAGCGACGCGCGCCGGCCGGGCGCACCATAATCCCGCGGCATGGGCAACGCCGCGTGGGCGGGCTCGGCAGCGCGCAGGCTGCCGGCCCCGTGGAGTGCCGCGGGACGGGATCGCACGGCCCGCCCGTTCCCGCGCGCACACCCGCACCCGGCGTCCCCTCCTGCAGGCCGGCCTCGCTCGGAGGCATGGGGGGGGTAGGACGCTATTTGTCCTATCTCTATGGTAGCGTGGCGGGCAGTTTTTTTACGGGGCGGGGTCTGTGGAGGCGGGCGCAGCAGCGCGATCAGGAGGCGGGGACTCATGAACTATCTTGACGAAGCGACGTATCCGGATGATTGGGCCAAGGCGTTTGCGGCGTTTCGGGAGGCTGCGGAACAAGGGCATGCGGTGGGTCAACGCCGGCTCGGGTTCTGTTATTTCCTGGGGCGCGGCGTTCCGAAAGACGAGGCCAAGGCTGTGGAATGGTTTCGCCTGGCGGCGGCCCAGGACGACATCAAGGCCTGCTTTAACCTGGGGATTTGCTTCAGGAAGGGCCAGGGCGTGCCCCGTGACATTCCCCAGGCCATGGCGTGGTACCGCCGGGCCGCGGAGCTGGGGGATGCCGAGGCCCAGTACACGCTGGCGAGCATGCACGCGACCGGCGAGGCCCCGCGCATTGCGCCCGAGGCACAAGCCGAGCTTTTCCGCAAGGCCGCGGCGCAGGGGCATGCTTTTTCCCAGTACATCATGGGGACGTCGTATGAACTGGGCCTGGGCGTTCCGCGGGACATGGGCCAGGCGGCGGCATGGCTCGAACGCGCCGCGGAGCAGGGCCATGCCGAGGCCCAATTCAAGATCGGGCGTTATTATGCCTCCGGCACGGTGTTTCCGAAAGACATGACCCGGGCGGCGGCCTGGTACCGGAAAGCCGCGGAGCAGGGCCATGCCGAGGCCCAGTGCCATTTGGGCTCCTGCACCATGAAGGGCAGCGGCGTTCCCAAAAACGCCCGGACGGGGGCTGGCTGGTTCCGCAAGGCGGCGCAACAGGGGCACGCGCTCGGGATGATGTATCTCGGGCAGTGCTGCCAGTTGGGTTGCGGGGTCAAGAAAAACCTTGCCCAGGCCACGGCGTGGTATCAGAAGTCGGCGGACGCGGGCTGCACCCTGGCGCAATGTCATCTGGGGGCCTGTTACCGTGACGGGACCGGCGTGCCGAGGGACCTGGCCCTGGCCCTCGAGTGGTTCCGCAAGGCGGTGGCCCAACAGGAGCCGCGGGCCTATTACTTCCTCGGCCTGTGCTCCATGGAAGGCACGGGGGTGCCCCTGGACATGAAGCAGGCCGCCGACTGGTTCGCCCAGGGCGCGGAACGCAGCGACCCGTCGTGCCAGCACAACCTCGGGGTCTTTTACCGGAACGGGACCGGCGTCGCCCGGGATGACGAGCAAGCGGTGCTGTGGTTCCGGCGGGCGGCGGACCAGGGCATCGCCGCCGCGGCCTACAACCTGGGCTGCTCCTTCATGAACGGATGGGGCGTGCCGCGGGATCCGGCCCAGGCGATTGACTGGTACCGCCAGGCGGCGGCCGGCGGGTACGCCGACGCCTGCAACAATCTCGGCTGCTGCTATGCCGACGGGACCGGCGTGCCGAAAGACATGGCGCAGGCCGCCCGGTGGTTCCGCAAGGCCGCCAACCTCGGGTGCCCGGTGGCGCTGCACAACCTCGAGACCTGGTACCACGCCGGGGAATGCCGCCCGGCGCCGCACGCGGACGGGCCGAGCCAGCGGCCGCCGGCGTCAGCCACCTGAGCGGCGCGCCCGGCCCGGGCCGGGCGGAGGGAGTGGGATTCGAACCCACGGACGGTTGCCCGTCTCCGGTTTTCAAGACCGGCGCTTTCGCCCGCTCAGCCATCCCTCCGGTATTGATAATTCTAAATGCTTTTTATCCAAATGTAAACCCGTTACCACCGAATGAGACTGCTCCCCCATGTTAGCCCGCCGCCGAAAGCAGTAAGGAGGACAAGGGACTCTTTTTTGATCGTGCCGTCCCGGACCGCCTCGTCAAGGGCTA
>CAZUYI010000166.1:0-4049 GCA_964624095.1 uncultured Verrucomicrobiota bacterium
CCGGCCCCGCCGATCGCGAACGAGAGGGGCCGGTAGCCGTTGCCCGAGGCCAGAACCGACCAGGCGGCCGCCGCCTCGTCGTAGACGGCCGGATCGGATTTCCGGTCCCCGTCATAGTCGTTGCAGCGGACCACGGCGGGGTTGCGCGCGGTCACGACGGCCGTATCGCAGACCGTCCAGTCGCTCCGGTTGGTCGTGCCCTTCCATTCGAGGGTCACGGCCATATTGGACACCGTGACCAGCAGGTAGCCGTTGGTGTGGCTGATGTGCCGGCCCCGGACGGCCATGCGGGCTTCGCCGTTCGCCGCGCCGTACCGGCCGGACCACTCGTCGGCGGGCCCCCCGCCGGTCCCCACCACGACCTGCAGGAGCGCGCGCCCGTTCGGAGCGGTCAGCGTGGCGCGGTTGTAGAACGCATCGCGCCCGCAGAAATAGACCCGGCCGCCGGATTCCGAGACGCCGTCCAGGAAGTCGTTGCGGGCTGCCCGCCGGGCCGCCAGGCACTCGGGCGACTCGACTTGGACCGCCGGCTCGTGGCCGAACACGAACAGGTGCGCCCGCGGCTGCCGCGCCAGCTCGTTTTCCAGCCAGGCCTGGTTGACCGTGTGGCCGGCGACGTGCTGATCCAGTCCAATGAAACAGGCGTTGCGGTGGTCGAGCCGGTAGGTGAGGCCGCGCTCGCCGGCGGGTCCGTTGCGCGGCAGGTGCCGGAACGCGGCCTGGAAGGCGTTCCCGTTCGTCGTGTCGCCCTCGGCGTCGCGGGCGCCGCGCACGGGATACACCGGGATGCCGCGCGCGGCGAGCGGCGCGACGGCGTTCGACCAGGCCTCGTATTGCGCGGCCAGGTTTGTGCCGGCGGCCGGATTGCCATACACCAGGTCGCCGGTCACCAGGACCAGGTCAACGTTCTCGCCGGCCATTGCCCGGGCCATGCCGTCGAGCGCCTCCGTATTGACCCATGGGTCGGCAGGCGTATTCGTGCCGTCGCCGCGCGTGCTGCCGATAACCGCAAACCGCCAGACGGCGGCCGGCGCGTGCACCGCGGGCAGAACCCCCGTCGCCAGGGCCAGGACCAGGCCGGCGCCCCGGATACGGAGCCCTGTCGCTATCCTGTCAGCCCCTCGGAGCATGTCCATGGCGCGCCTCCCTGCGCGAGCCGCGCATTCCGAATCAGTGTCCTCCACGCCGCCCCGCGCGTCAAGGTCAAAGGCGCGAGTCAAAGGCGCGAGGCGGGCCTGAAAAAAGGCGTGCAATTCTCATAAAAAAAACGTTACATGGAGCGTAGAAAGAAGGATGAGGTCTGGCCATGTCGCGTGCGCTGCAGCGGAATATCACGATTGGCATTGCGGGGCTGATGATCGCCGGGGCGGGGCTGGTGACGCTGGCCTTGACCTATCATGCCGTGGTACGGGGGCGGCATGGGGCCTGTCAGCAGGCCCGGGAACTGGTCGCCGTGGCGGTCCTGCACCTCGATTCCCGCCTGCATGCCGCCGCCCGCGCCGGGCCCGGCACGGAAGACGACGCGCACGACCGGCTCCGGCCGCTCTTGCAGCGCATGGTCGAGCGCGTGCCGGACGTCCAGTCCGTGGATCTGTTGCGCCGGGACGTGGACGGCGCGATCGTCCGCGTCGCGCACGCCGCCCGGGAGCCGGAGCCGGACAGCCCGCCCGGCAACCGGATCGAGGCCGCCAGCCCGGAAGTGCAGGCTGCCTTCGACCGCCCCCTCGACCTCCAGGTGGGAGCCCGGTTCGACGGGAGCGGCCCGGGCGCCCGGCTCTCCGCGTATGCGCCCGTTCCGGGAGCCGACGGCCGGCCCGGCGCCGTGCTGGCCGTCCATCTGACCATGGACCGGCTGCGCCGCCACGAGCGGGGGCTGACCGGGTTGGCGTTGGCATGCTTCGGCGCCTCGATCCTGGTATCGCTGCTGCTGGGCGGGTTTGTCGGGCGCCGGCTGGCCGCCCCGCTGCGCATCCTGCGCCAGGACGTTGACCGGCTCGGCCGCGGCGACCTGTCCGGTCCGCTTCCCGAAGCCCGGCAGGCCGGCGACACCGGCGCGCTGGCGGCGGCCTTCAACCGCATGGTCGCTCAGTTGCAGCAGGCTCGAAGCGAGCATGTGCTTGACCGCGAGGAGCGCCAGCGCATCGAGCACCGGTTCCACATGCTCACGGAGCACGCGCCTTATGGGATCGCCCTGCTGAGCGGGTCCGGCGAATTCGAGGCCGTCAACCCGCACTTCACGGAGTTGTTCGGCTATCGGCCCGAGGACCTGCCGACCCTGGACCGCTGGTTCGAGCTCGCCTACCCGGATCCCGGCTATCGCCGGGAAATCCGGTCCGCCTGGGACCGCGAAGTCATCCGCGGGTCGGCGTCGGGGCAGGTGGCCGCCAAGACCGTCGCGGTGCATACCCGGTCGGGCCGCGATCTTCTGGCCAGTATCCGGGCCATTCTCCTGCCGGACGGACGCTGCATGCTGTTGTGCGAGGATGTGACCCGATCCCGCCTGAACGATGCGGAAATCGCTGCCCGAACCCGCGAACTCAGCATCCTGTACCGGCTCTCGCAGATCGCCCTTCAGCCCGTGCCGCTCGACGCGCTCTTCGATGCCATCACCGCCGAGATCAGCGGCACGCTCGGCTTCCCGCTCGTATGGATTGAGCTTTACGACCCCGCGCGCCGCTGCCTGGTGCTCAAGGGCGCACGGGGGGTCTTCAAGGACCTGTCCGCGGGCGAGGTCGAAGTGCCGCAGGACGAAACCCTGGCCGGCGTCGTCGTACGCACCGGCAAAACCCTGGCCGAGCCCCGGGCGCTCGACCGCCCGGAGTATTCGCACGCCGCCCTGCGCAAGCTCGGTATCCAGACCTACCTCGGCGCGCCCATGACCGTCGGCCGGAAGGTCATCGGCGTGCTGTCGCTCTGCGATACGGGCGCCACGCAGCTCACCGGCCAGTCCTTGGCCTGGGCCGAAAGCACGGCAAACTACGTAGCCGCGATCATTGAGCGCCGGCGCGTCGAGGACCAGCTCCGGCTCCAGAGCGCTGCCCTGGCCTGCGCCGCCAACGGGGTGGTGATTGTCAACCGGGAGGGGAAGATTGTCTGGGCCAACGCGGCGTTCACGCGGCTGACCGGCTACCAGCTCGAGGAGGCGGTGGGCCAGAACCCGCGCTTTCTCAAGTCGGGCCGGCAGAACGACGCCTTTTACCGGACGCTCTGGGAGACGATCACGGCCGGCCAGGCCTGGCGCGGGACGCTGGTCAACAAGCGGAAGGACGGCCTGACCTACGACGAGGAAATGACCATTACGCCGCTGACCTCCGAGTCGGGCGAGACCACCCATTTCATCGCCGTCAAGCAGGACATCAGCGAGCGCAAGCAGATGGAGCAGCAGCTCGTGCAGGCGCAGAAAATGGAAAGCGTCGGGCGCCTGGCGGGGGGGATCGCGCACGACTTCAACAACCTGCTTCAGACCATCCTGGGATTCAGCGAACTGCTGCTGGCCGGCCTGCCCGAGCGCGATGAGCGGCGGGACGACCTCGCGGAAATCCAGCGCGCCGCGCGGCGGGCGGCCACGCTCACGAACCAGTTGCTGGCCTTCAGCCGCAAGCAGATGATCCGCGCCGGGCCGCTGGATCTGAACGCCCTGACGCGGGACGCGGGCAAGATGCTGCAGCGGCTGATCGGCGAGGATATCCAGCTGATGCAGGGGCTCGCGGACACCCTGTGGCGCGTGAAGGCCGACGCCGGCCAGATCGAGCAGGTGGTGATGAACCTGGTGGTCAACGCGCGGGACGCCATGCCGCGCGGCGGCCGCATCACGATCACGACGGCCAATGTCATGCTGCAGGCGCAGGACGTGCGCGTGTTCCCGGACTCACAGGCAGGGCGCTATGTCTGCCTGGCCGTCTCGGATACCGGCACGGGCATGAGCAAGGAGGTCATGGCGCACCTCTTCGAGCCCTTCTTCACGACCAAGGGCATCGGGAAGGGAACGGGCATGGGCCTGGCAATGGTCTACGGCCTGATCAAGCAGCACGGCGGCTGGATCAACGTCT
>CAZUYI010000166.1:4059-6277 GCA_964624095.1 uncultured Verrucomicrobiota bacterium
AGGAAGGGCAGGGCACCACCTTCAAAATCTACCTGCCTGCCCTCGCGGAGGATGCGCCGGCGCCGGACGCCTCGGAGGCCGACGATTCCGCCTCCGGCCGCCAGCCCGGCCGGGGCGAGCGCATCCTGCTGGTGGAGGACGACGCCGGCGTGCGGGCGCTGAGTATTCTCGTGCTGCAGACGCGGGGCTACGCGGTGTTTTCGGCCGTGGACGCGCAGTCGGCCCACGCGCTCTTCGCGCGGGAGGGAGGCCGGTTCGACCTGCTGTTCAGCGACGTGGTCCTGCCGGATAAAAACGGCATCGAACTGGCGGAAGACCTCCTAGCGCGTCAGCCGGGCCTGCGGGTGCTGATGACCAGCGGCTACACCGACGAACGGTCGCGCTGGCCGGTCATCGGCGAACGCGGCTGGCGGTTCCTGCAGAAGCCGTTCGCCTCGCGCGAGTTGCTGGCGGTCATCCGCTCCATGCTCCCATAGGGGGCACCTCTATACACTAGTCACGACGTCCCGCCGCGCGGCCGGATGCGGTCCGCGAGGCGCGAGCCGGGTCCGGCGGGAGACCGCGGCGAGGGCACCAGGCCCGGATGGGGCATGTCCCGCATCGCGGCCGGACCGGCCGGCAGACACGTTGCCCGAACGAGACCAGGTAGGAGTTGAACACCTTCCAGTGCCGGACCGGCAGCCGGCGGCGCAGCGCCATCTCGGTCTCCAGCGGGGTGCGGGTGCGGACCAGGTCCCAGCGGTTGCTGATGCGGTGCACGTGCACGTCCACGCAGATGGCGGGCTGATCGAAGGCCACCGCGGCCACCAGGTTGGCGGTCTTGCGGCCGACCCCCGGCAGCCGGACGAGTTCTTCGACGGTGGCCGGGATGCGGCCGCTGAACAGGGTGTCCACGGCGTCCGGGAGGCGTTTGAGCTGGGCGGTCTTGGTGCGGAAAAAGCCGACCGGATAAATCAGCCGCTGGAGCCGGGCGGCCGGGATGCGCCGCAGGTCCGCGAGGGAGCGCACCTCGGCGAACAGTCGGCGGCAGACGGCGGCGGTGGTCTGGTCGAGGGTGCGGGCGCTGAGTATCGTGGCCACGAGCACCTGGAAGGGGTCCTGCGTGCGGGATTGGATCAATTCCACGACCGGTGTCCGGTGCCGTTCGAACTCGCGTTTGAGGATGGCCAGCACGGGGTCCAGGGCATCGGGCGTCATGGGGCGCGAGTATAGCGGGCGGGCGGCGGCGGCGCAAGGGCTGTCGCCGCGGCGTCGCCGCGGGAGGCGGCATAGGGGCGCATTTTGCCCGATTGACAGGGAGGCGGCCCGCGTGGTAGAGTCATTCACGATACATGCGTAACGGGGTTTCCGGGCTTGCCCGAGCCGCCCGGCAGGGAGACATGATCTTGGATTTGGAGTGTATGCGTCACAGCGCGGCGCACGTGATGGCCGCCGCTGTATCCCGTCTGTTTGAAAACGTCCAGTTCGACATTGGGCCGGCGACGGCGGACGGGTTTTATTACGACTTCGACCTGGCGCACCGGTTGGTCCCGGACGACTTTCCCCGCATCGAGGCGGAGATGGGCCGCCTGATCTCGGCCGACCTTCCGTTCGAGCGCATCGAGCTGGCGCGCGCGGAGGCGGCCCGCGTGCTGGCGGGCCAGCGCTACAAGCTGGAGCGCCTGGCGGACATCCCGGACGGCGAGCCGATCACCCTGTACCGGTGCGGCTCGTTTGCGGACCTCTGCCGTGGGCCGCACGTGGCGCGCACCGGCGAGATCAAGGCCTTCAAGCTGCTCTCGGTGGCGGGCTCGTATTACCGCGGCCGCGAAACCAACCCGATGCTCCAGCGCCTGTACGGCGTCGTGGCGGAATCGGGGCCGGCACTCGAGGCGCGGCTGGCCCAGCTCGAGGAAGCGCGCCGGCGCGACCACCGCAAGCTGGGCCGCGAGCTGGACCTGTTCAGCCTGCACGAGGACGTTGGCCCCGGGCTGATTCACTGGCATCCGAAGGGCGCGCGCATCCGCGCGCGGATCGAAGAGTTCTGGCGCCGCGAGCATTTCCGGGGCGGCTACGAATTGATCTACACCCCGCACATCGGCCGCGCCCTGCTCTGGGAAACCTCGGGCCATCTCGGGTTCTACCGCGAGAGCATGTATGCGCCCATGGAGCTTGACGCGCAGCAGTATTACATCAAGCCCATGAACTGCCCGTTCCACATCCAGATCTACAAGTCGCA
>CAZUYI010000167.1:0-6272 GCA_964624095.1 uncultured Verrucomicrobiota bacterium
GATGCCGTGCTCGTGCAGGGCCACGAGCGCCTTCTCGTAGGCTTCGGCCAGCGTGCGCCCGCAGACCGTCAGGACAGGAATGTTGTGCATGCCGGCTCCGGCCTGTTTGTTCAAGCAGCAATCTCCGGGGTTCATGGTAGGGACGCGTCCAAAAAAATCAACCGAAATTACGCGCCCCGCCCGATTCGCCGTTAGCCGTGATCTCGCTTCGGTACCATTCTATTCTGACGCACCGAGTCGCGGGGGGGCGACCAACTACCCTGCTCGTTCCCGTCCCGTGCCGTTCACCTGTGGCCAGCAGGTCACAAAGCATGACGAGGCGTCCGGTTAATGTGCCAGAACGGACATGAGCTCTTGACGGGCAGGAATGCGTTGAATTCTTGAAATAACGGTGATGAGCGCTGTTCCGGGCTTTTGGGAGCTGTCGTGCGGCTGTACAATTAAAGTAACGATCGTTACTTTAATTTGTCTGTGCGGGACATGGTGACGGGAGGGGTGGGAGTGGGCGTTTGACCTCCTCCGCCCGGGGCTGAACGAATCGGATTGGGCGCGGCGCTCTCTGCGCCGGCGGAGCGCGCGTGCGGAGTGGACCTGGAGAACGGCACGTGCGAGCCGGCGCGGGCAGGGGATGACCGCTCCGTGGGCAGGAGACCGCCCGGCGTTTCTTCGAGGGCGGGTATCCGCGCCCGGTCACGAAGGGAGCCGGTACACGGCGGCGGCCGCGCGGGCCGCGCCGTAGACGAACACATAGGGGGCTTCGAGGTCGGCGCGGAACGCGCGGGCCCGGCGCGCGCGCGGGTCGCCTTCGACCAACACGGCATCGGGCGGCAACGGGCCTTTCCAGGGCACGGCGCGGCACAGCCCGTGCTGGGCGCTGAGCCCGTGCCGGAGCCAGGCGTAGTGGATCGCGTGGCGCAGGGCGGGCCGCTGTTCCGCGGCGGCGAGGCCGTCGAGCAGCCGGAACCGGGATTCCAGGCCGGGCGCCTCCGGTGCGAGCGTCAGGGACCGTCCGCGGCAGACGAGCAAGGCCCAGAACTCGGGCAGGTCGCGGCTGGCCGCGCGGGTCACGGCGCGGAGCGGCGGCGCGTTATAGAAGCCATCCACCAGCCGGGACAGTGCGCGCGCCGTTTCGAGGTCGCCCGGGGTCATGGCGGGTGTTCGCAGGATTTCGTAGGGCGGGTCCGGCGCCGCCACGAGCCCGAGCCGCCCGGCCTCGGCCGCCAGTCGGGTTCCGGGCAGCAGCTTGAGCAGCTCGAGCTGGATGTCGCCGGGGCCCATCCGCGCCAGGACGGCAAGGTCGTTCAGCAGTCCGTCCAGCGTGCCGCCGGGCAGGCCGGCGATCAGGTCCACATGCGTGTCCACGTTCCGCAGCGCCAGCAGGCGGGCCAACCCATTCAGGGCGCGGTGCGCGGAACCCTGCCGGCCGACGGCTCGGAGCACGGCGGGGTCCAGGCTCTGGATCCCCACTTCGAGGTGGAACCGGCCGGGCCCCGCGCCGGCCAGCTCGGCGAGCAGGCCGGGCGTGATGCGCGCCGGATCGATTTCGAGGTGGACCCGCAGCGGCGCGAACTCGTCGCGGAACCCGCGCACCAGCGCCGCCGCGCGGCTCGGCCGGGTATTGAAGGTGCGGTCCACCAGGCGCACCTCGGGTACGCCGTGGGCGCGGATCAGGGCCGCGTCCCGCCACACGCGCTCGAGCGAGGCCTCGCGGACCGGGCCGCCCGTGCCGCTGACGCAGAACGCGCAGCGGTTGGCGCACCCGCGCGACGTTTCGAGCAGCACGAAGGGCTTGCGGAAGCCGGGCAGGTGGGCGGGGTAGGGCGACGGGATATCGTCGAGGAGCGGCACGGCCTCGGCCATCCCGTTGTCCCGGTAGCGGCCGCGGCGCCGCGTGCAGAGGCCCGGGATCGCCGCCTGTTCGGCGGGCCGGTCGAAGCACTCCAGCCAGCGGGCGAACGCGCGCTCGCCCTCGCCGCGCACGACGGCCTCCACCTCCGGGTGTCGTTGGAGGAACGCGCGGTTATCGCCCAGGAATTCCGGGCCGCCCCCGATCACGCGGCAGGCGGGATTCAGGCGCTTGAAGCGTGCGATGAACGCCAGCAGGAACGCCCGATTGAAGAGGGTGAAGGTGGCGGCCAGCACATCGGGGGCCGGGCCTGCCGCGCGGTCCAGGACCACGGCAAGCACGTCGTGCGGGGTTGCCTCCACCTCGCGCCAGCGCCAGCCGGCGCGCTCGGCTCCCGCGCGCAGCAGCCAGGCCGCCAGGTTGGAATGCGCGTAGGAGGCCGAGACCGAAAGGAACAGCACCGTGCGCATGACGGGTCCCCCGGCCTCGAGGCGTCGCTCCCTGCCCGCGCGGGGGATTCAGCCGGCCGCCTGCCAGAGCCCGAGGGCCGGGTTGGATATGTAATAGATCGTCTCGCCGTCGGGCAGGGTATTGAACCCGTCCTTGAGGGACTCCGGCCGGTAGCGGGCCAGCATGGCCTTCAGGTCGGCATAGCGGTAGCCCACGCCCTCGATATCGGCGCGGCTCAGGCCGCCGGGCGCGTAGGTGATCGAGAACCGGCCCTCGCTCGAGCCGTGGATCAGGTGGGCGGCGGCGCCCAGGCTGTCGCGCAGCTCGGGATCCTCGGCTACGGCCTTGAGCGTGGCGGGCGTGCCACGGTATCCGTAGCGCCGGATCATGCGCTCGTTGACCTCGGCCTCGCCGAACTCGACTAACCCGGGCGCCAGGATGAGCAACTCGCCGCCGTCGGCCAGCGCCATGCGGGTGCGGTAAATGGCCTTGTTGCCCAGCCAGGTGCTCTTGAACTCGCCGGGGTCCAGGTACACGACCACTTTCTTCAGGCGCGGCGTGGCCACGATGTTCACCTGCTGGCTCAGGCGCGCGGCGCGCCGGTAACTCTCGCGGTCCGTGCCCGCGTACAGCCCGCGGGTCACCAGCCGGCCGTCCTCGTTCTTGGCCCGGACGGTGAGGATGTAGCCGATCGGCAGGCCGGCCAGGAAGCGGTCCTCGGCTTCGTCGAGCAGGGCCCGGACGGGGCTTTCGATGCGGCCCATGATCGCTTCCATGTTGCAGACCGCGCCGAGGAAATGACTCTTGTTGATCGTGTCCGGCCCGGCGCAGCCGACCAGTAGGTTCTTGTTGCCGCCCGCCATGCCGATGACCTCGTGGGGCACGATCTGGCCGATCGAGAGGATGGCGTCGTGCCGGCCGTCGGCGATCAGCCGATCAATCTCGATCCGGACATCGTAATCCACCTGGCCGCCGCTGAGCGCCTTGAGCCGCGAGCCGGGAATCGTGCCCAGGCGCGACAGGCCCTGCTGCCAGTCGTGGACCCGGACACGTTCCGGCGGGATACCGGGGAACATCTGCTCGATTTCGGCGCGTGTCATGGGCCGGTGCGTACCGAGCGCCGGCAGCAGCTCGATCTCGAGGCGTCCCGCCAGCCGCCGGTACAGGCGCGAGGCGATGTCGCCGGCGCCGGAATGCGCGCGCGTGAAATCCGGCGGAATGAGAAGCAGCCGCCGCGCGCCGGCCGGCAGTGCATCCGTGACGGCTTCCAGGCAGGTGTCGAGGTCGCGGCTGGACAGTTCGCGGCCGGGTCCGCCCTCGTTAATCCAGGTAGTCATGCCATCTCCTTCAGTACGCGGTTCAGGAAGGCCAGGCTCCGGGGCACGCCGGTCTGTTCGTCTTCGCGGCCCTCGTATTCGAGTGCCACGACCCCGTCGTAGCCGGCCGCGCGCAGCGCCTCGAGGCATGCCCGGGGATTGACCGTGCCGTCGCCCAGCACGCAGGCCTTCAGCGCCACGCCGCCGGGCGCGGCCGGGTCCGGGCTCCGGATGAAATCCTTCACATGGACGTAGGCGGCGTAGGGCGCCGCCCGGCGGACCTCTTCGAGGGCGTCCCGCGCGCACGCCAGGTAGTTGCCCACATCCACGGTGGCCTTCAGCGCCGGCGAGCGGACCGCGCGGATCACGCCGGCCTGTTCCTCGCCCGTGCAGGGCAGGCCGCCGTGGTTTTCGAGCGCCAGCACCACGCCCTGCCGTTCGGCCTCGCGCGCCGCCTCGCCCAGGGCGTCCGTGATTTGCGCCAGTTTCCGCGCGAGGACGGCCGGATCCCGGCGCTGAGCCGGCGCCAGGTGCCCCCCGAAAATCCGCGATACGGGCGCCCGCACGGCCGCCGCCACGGCGATCCAGCGCTTGACCAGGTCCAGCTGCGCCCGGACCTCCGCGGGGGCGTCGGAACTGAAGTTATTGGACAGCGACAGCCCCGACAGCACCAGGCCGGACGCGGCCAGGGCCGACCGGATGGACGCCGCGGCCCCCTCGGGCGAGCCGAGCATCCCGGCATGCACATCGACCCGGGCCAGACCGAGCGCCTTGACTTCCGCCATCAGGCGGTCCAGCGTCCAGCATTCCGCTTTCCAGCGCCGGTGCAGACTGTAATGACACAAGGCGGCGATCATGGAGCCCTCCAGTTTCCGGCCCGCGCGGCGCCCATAGTCTACCCGGCCGCCCCGCGATGGCAATCGAAATCCCGCTCAGGCCCGCAGGCCGCTGGTGAGGTCGAACACGGCCAGCAGGATGCTGATGGCCACGAAGCCGACCACGATGGCCATGACGACGATCATGATCGGTTCGAGCACCGTCGTGAAGACCTTGATATTCCGGTCGAGCGCCGACTCATACCGGCGCGCGATATGATCGAGGGCCCCTTTCATGTCGCCGGTTTCCTCGCCGATGGCCAGCATGTCCGTCAGCATGGGCGGAAACACCTTGCCGGCGGCCAGCGGCCCGGAAATGCTGGTGCCGTCGGTGACGCGGTCCTTGGCGTTGCGGATTTCGGCGGCGATGACCGAGTTCTGGACCGTGCGCTCGCCGATGCCGAGGGCTTCGAGGACGGGCACGCCATTGGCGATGAGCATGCCGAGCGTGCGGGCGAACTGGGTGAAGGCGCTGGCCGTGACCAGGTGCCGGATCAGCGGCAGGCGCAGCTGCAGCGCGTGCCACCAGGCCCGGCCGGCCGCGGTGCGCAGGTAGCGCCGGAAGAGGACTCCACCGATGACCGCGGCGATGAGCAGGAGCCAGCCGTAGCGGATCAGCCCCGTGCTGAGCGCGATGAGCATGCGGGTGGGCAGGGGCAGCGTGCTGCCGAGCTCGCGGAAGATGAGCGAGAAGCGCGGAATCACGAAGACCATGGCGAAGATCAGGGTACCGAGCCCGACCACCATGACGATGCAGGGGTAGACCAGCGCCATGACGACCTTCTCGCGGACGTCCTGGATGCGCTCGTAATGGGTGACGATCCGCGGCATGACGTCCGAGAGGTTGCCGCTGGCCTCCCCGGCGCGGATCAGGCTGACGTAGAGCGGGGGGAAGGTGTCCTTGAAACGCCCCATGGCCTCCGACAGGCTCTGGCCGCGGATGATATCGTCGCGCAGGCCGCGGACGATGAAGTCGGCGCCCGCCGCCGTGCGCCGGTGCGCCAGCGTGTTGAGCGCGTTGCCCAGCTTCATGCCGGACGCGAGCAGGTCGCTGAGCTCGCTGGTGAAGGCGAGCAGCTCGCGCATGCCCATTCGCCGGCGTTCGCGGGACGGGGCGAACCACGCGCGCCAGCCCGCGGCGGCGCCGGACGCCGGCGCCGCGCGCCGTTCCTCGACCCGGACGGGAACCTGGCCCAGGCGTTCGATCTGCTGGAGCGCCTGGCGGCGGTCGGGCGCCTCCACCGTGCCCTGCGTCTTCTCGCCCGACCGCGCGCGGGCCGTGTAGGCGTAGACCGGCATCAGCTATCCTCTTCCTCGGTCACCCGCAGCACTTCCTCGAGCGTGGTCACGCCCTCGCGCACCTTGAGCCAGCCGTCGTCGCGCAGGGTGCGCATGCCCTGTTCGAGGCCTTTCTGCTTGATGACGTTGGCCGACTCGCGCGCCACGACCAGGGGCCGGATCGCGTCGGTGACCAGCAGGTTCTCGAAGATGCCCAGGCGGCCCATGTAGCCCGTGCGCCGGCATTTCTCGCACCCGACCGCCTCGTGGACGGTGCAGCCGTCGAGGGCCTTGACCGCCGCGACCGAGGGCTGGAGGGGGCTGTCCGGCGCCAGGGGCCGCTTGCACTGTCCGCACAGCACGCGTACCAGCCGCTGGGCGAGGATGGCCTCGACCGATGAGGCCACCAGGAACGGCTCGACCCCCATGTCGATCAGGCGCGTGATGGCCCCGGCGGAGTCGTTGGTGTGCAGGGTGCTGAACACCAGGTGGCCGGTGAGCGAGGCG
>CAZUYI010000168.1:0-260 GCA_964624095.1 uncultured Verrucomicrobiota bacterium
GCCGTCTGGCTCATGGCGCTCTCGCGGAACGCAATTCGGCCGCGCAATGAAACCATCATCCCCTGTTTGGGCCCATAAATCAAGCCCAACTTCATGGGGCGCCCGGGCGCCCGGTTCGCACCCGGCCCGCGGCGGCTTGACGGCCTGCCGGAAATCGGGCAAGGTGCCCGCCGCCATGGAGTCCCGCTGCATTCCAACAGGCCCGTTCGAGGCCAACTGCTACGTCCTGTGGGGCGCCGCCCGGCAGGCGCTGGTCGATG
>CAZUYI010000168.1:270-6259 GCA_964624095.1 uncultured Verrucomicrobiota bacterium
GCGCCGACAGCTCGCGGCCGCGTCGCTGACTCGTGCCGTGGCGGCGTGGTATCGATGATGGCAGCGCGCAGGAACGAAAACATGGCAGACGACGCGAAACCATTGATCCCGGAGCGGATCCCGAGTCCGTCCTTGCCGTGCTGGACGCGGACCGGCTGACCGTCGCCGTCTACCTGCTGACGCACGGCCATGTGGATCATATCGGCGCCCTGGCGGCCCTCGATGCCCGGCATCCGGCCGTCTTCGGGCTGCATCCGGCCGATCTCCAGTGGGCGTTCCAGCCGCTCAACGAACTCCCCCCTTTTTACCCCGTTCCGCGCCGGCCGAGCGGGCCGCACCGGGCCCTGGCGCACGGTCAGTCCTGGACGGATGGCGGTCTGGCCTACTCCGTGATCGCCACGCCGGGCCATTCGCCCGGTAGCGTGTGCTTTTATTTCGCCGACGAGGGCTTGCTCGTGTCGGGCGATACGCTCTTCCAGGGCACGGTCGGCCGGACTGACCTGCCCGGCGGCGACAGCCGGACCCTGGCCGAGTCGTTGCGCCGGCTGGCGCGGCTGCCGCCGGCCACGCGGGTTGCGCCCGGGCACGGCCCGAGCACCACGCTGGCCCGCGAGTTCCGCGCCAATCCCTTTCTCAACCCGCCCGCCGCGCGCTCCTGAGCCGGGCCTACCCGCCCAGCACCAGCCGGAGCAGCAACGCGACAGCCGGAATGATGATTCGATCGAGCACGCCCAGCCAGAGCAATCCCATGACGATGGCAAAGCCGAAGGGCTCGATCTTCAGGTACCCGGCCGCCGCCTGCGGCGACAGAAGGCCCACGACGATGCGCGATCCGTCCAGGGGCGGGATCGGGATCAGGTTGAACACGCCCAGCACAAGATTGGTGACACACAGGGAGCCCAGGAACGCCGCCGGCAGGCCGCCGCCGCCGGGGCCCAGGAGCCGGAACAGGACGCCGCAGGCCAGCGCCAGGCTCAGGTTCATGACCGGCCCGGCCGCCCCCACCAGCATGATCCCGCGGCGCGGATCGCGGAAATACGCCGGATTGAACGGCACCGGCTTGGCCCAGCCGAACAGTACCGGGCTGCGGACCATGAATAACAGCGCCGGCAGCACCACCGAGCCGATGGGGTCAATGTGCGCCAGCGGATTCAGCGTGAGCCGCCGGGCCCGGCGGGCGGTCGGATCGCCCAGCTTCCAGGCAATGTACCCGTGCGCCACCTCGTGCGGCACGATCGCCAGCACCAACGCCACAATCTGGAGGATCCGGTCCATGTCTGTTCCGCGCCACGCCGACCCGGGTGCAAGTGTAGCCCGCGGGAGCCGGGATGCAATCCCGGAATCGGCCCGCGCCGGGCGCGGGCCCGCTGACGGCCCGAAACACGGGCTTGACTTTTCCGGGCGCCCCGCGATCATAAGGGCCTGTTGCCTGTTTCAGCCGGGCTCCTGCCCGGCCATGCGTGGGGGATTAGCTCAGTTGGCTAGAGCGCCTGAATGGCATTCAGGAGGTCGAGGGTTCAACTCCCTTATCCTCCACCACGTGTTCCCGCGACCCTGACATCGCGCCGGCTGCCGCCCCATCGGGAAGGAGACGGGATGACTGGATGGAGGATGGCGGAGTCGGCTGGCATACGGGAACGTCGAGACGTTCCTGGTTGACCGGCAAGGCGCGGTCGCGGGTCGCTTTCGCTCGCGAACGACCCCCATGGACCCCGCGCGCGCCGGCGCCATCGAGCGGGCGCTTGGCGGGATCCTGCCAGCCGGACCCGTTGCGCTCCGCCCCGTCCCGCAGTCGGACGGCGGCAGGAACCAGCCCATCGGCCGGCATCTTCGAGCGCAGGCGCAGGTGAACCAGACCCTGACAGCGATCGCCCGACCGACGTGCCGGGCCGTGATACGCGATGACGCCGCCGGGCAGTGGCTGAATTTCGGTGCCCCGAGCCACGTCCTCGCCACCCGCCGCCGGGCGGAGGTCCGGCCGCTGATCCGCCGGATGGAGGAGGCGGTGCGCCGGCATGGCTGGTATGCCGCCGGGTTCATTGCCTACGAGGCCGCTCCCGGTTTCGATCCCGCACTGACTGTCCGGCGGGACGGCGCGTTCCCGTTGCTGTGGTTTGGGCTCTTCAAGGAGGCGCGGCCTGTCACGTTGCCGTCCCCCGGCACGGTTCACGGCGCGCCTGACACGTGGCAGCCGTCCGTGACCCCGGCCGCCTACGCGGACGCCCTGCGCGCCATCCGCCGTTACCTGCGCGGCGGGGACACCTACCAGGTCAATTTCACCTACCGGCTGCGAGCGCTCACCAGGGCCGATCCCTGGCGCCTGTTCCTCCGTCTGGCAACCGGAGGCGGCGCGCCGTTCGGCGCCTTCGTGGACACGGGGGAATGGGCCGTCTGTAGCGCCTCGCCCGAGCTCTTCCTGCGGCTGGACGGCGATCGCATCGAGTCGCGGCCGATGAAAGGGACGGCGGCGCGGGGCTTAGGCTTTGAGGCCGACCAACGGCAGCGGACGCGCCTCGTACGCTCGGCGAAAGACCGCGCGGAGAACGTCATGATCGTGGACATGGTTCGCAACGATCTCGGGCGGGTGGCGGCGCCTGGCAGCGTGCGCGTGCCGGCCCTGTGCGCGGCGGAGCAGTACCCGACCGTCTGGCAGATGACGTCCACCGTGCGTGCGCGAACCGGCGCGTCGCTGGATCACATCCTGCAGGCCGCCTTCCCGGCCGCCTCCATCACCGGCGCCCCGAAGCGCCGGACGATGGAGATCATCACCGAGCTGGAATCCTCGCCGCGCCGTCTTTACACGGGAGCCATCGGCTTCCTGGCGCCCGGCCGCCGCGCGCAATTCAATGTCGCCATCCGGACCCTCCTGATCCACAAGGCCAGCGGCCGCGCGGAATACGGGGTGGGAGGCGGCATCGTGTGGGATTCCAAGCCGGCGGATGAAGCCCGGGAATGCCGGATCAAGGCACAGGTCCTGCGACCGATCGAGCAGGCGTTCGAGTTGCTGGAGACCCTGCGCTGGTCGCCCCGCGGCGGGTATGCGCTCCTGGCGTACCACCTTGCACGGCTGGCCCACTCGGCCGCGTATTTCGGGTTCCGGGCGGATGGTGCCCGAATCCAAGCGGCCCTCGCGCGCTTCGCGGCAACGCTCCCGCCGCGGCGGTTCCGGGTCCGGCTGCGGCTTTCGCGTCGCGGCCGCATTCGATGCGACGCCGTCCCGCTCGTCCCACGCCGCCCGCCGTTCGGCGCCGTGTCCCTGGCCAGCCGCCCCATTGATCCCTCGAACGTGCTGCTCTACCACAAGACGACCTGCCGCCGGGTGTACGAGGAGGCGCTGGCAACGCGCCCCGGCAACGATGAGGTCATCTTGTACAACGGGGCGGGCCAGATCACCGAGTCCACGACCGCCAACGTGGCCATCGAGCGGCAGGGCGAGCTGTGTACGCCTCCCCTGCGGTGCGGCCTCCTGCCGGGCACGATGCGCGCCTCGCTGCTCGCGCGCGGCCGGCTGCGGGAACGCGTCGTGCGCGTGGAGGAACTGCTCGACAGCCCGGCCGTTTACCTGTTCAATTCCGTCCGGGGCATGCACCGGATCACGCTGCGCCCGGCATCCGACGCCGGCCGGATCAGGCGCCGGGACGGGGCGCTTCCCGGGGAAGGAGGTCCTTGTCATGCAGGCACGCGGCCCGCTGATGGTGGAACATCGCCTGATCGAACGGATGATCGCGCGCATCGGGGATGCCGCGGCGCGCTTTCAGTCGAGCGGCGCGGCGGACCCGCTGTTCGTGGAGACGGCCGTTGACTTCATCCGGGTGTATGCGGACCGGACGCACCACGGCAAGGAGGAGGACATCCTCTTCCGCGCCGCGGCGGCCAAGCCCCTGTCGGATGCGGACCGGCGGATCATGAACGAGCTGATCCAGGAGCACATCGAAGGGCGCCGGGCCGTCCGGACCCTGGCCGAAGCCAACGCGCGCGTCCGCCGCGGCGAGGTCGCCGCGCGGTCCGCCCTTGTGGAGCAACTCGGGTGGCTGGCGGCCTTTTACCCGGCGCACATCGAGAAAGAAGATGCGGTCTTCTTTCCGGCACTCCGGGCCTATTTCACCGACGCCGAGGAACAGGCCCTGCTGGCCGAGTTCCGGGCGTTCGACGGCCGGATGATCCATGAGAAATACCGGGCCGTGGCCGAAGGCCGGCCCCTCTGAACACGGCCGGCCCTGCCGGGCCCCGCTCAGGGCTCCGTCCGGGCAAGGGGCCCGGGCGCGAACAGGGCATTCAAATCCTTCAGCGTTTCCTCGACCAGCTCCTGGCCGCCGGCGGCATTGACCTGGTTGGAATACACATCCGCGCTGTATCCCCGGCCCCACAGGCCGCGGGCGGTGGGCAGGTACCCGCCTCCGCCCGGGCTGGCCTCGTTGCCAGCCAGTTGGATGATGAAGGTCTGCTCGGCCGGGCTGCGCGCCTGGATCCGGTGCGCGTAGTCCATGTACAGCTCGAAGCCATTGCTGGCGAACGCGATCCCGCCCAGGCGCACGACGTGCAGCTCCATCGGAAACGTGCCGGGCCCCGCCTGGTAGCGGTCCACCAGGCTCTGACAGCGTCGGCGCCGCGCCGCGAGGGTGGAGTCGGCTTTCAGGCGCGTGAGCGGGTCAGGATCCGTGGACGGCGGCTGCTTCTCCAGCTCGGCGAGGTGCCGGACTTCCTGCTCGTATTCCTCGCGCGTGATCGTGCGCAGGGGCAGCGGCACGGTCCGCCGCACGTGCCGCAGTACGGCATCGCGGCGAATATCCTTGCGCGCCCAGCCGTAGACTTCGGCCGCGCCGGCGGCGATCCGTTCGGCGATGTCCTGGCGCTCGCTCACGCCCTTGAGCGCCAGCCGCCGCTTGAGCGCCGCCTTGTAATACAGGTAGTGCGGCGACAGATCGCCCGCCGCCCCGCACTGCGGCAGCACGAACAGGCGGTCCCCAAACCGTTTCCGCAGCTCGAGCCGCGTCTCGTGCCAGTAGTCGGCCGATAGCATCCAGAGGTTTTCGTCCACCTGCGAGGGGCAGGGCACGTTCACCACGGCGCCCGTCAGGGCGCCGGCCGGGTCGAAGGTAAACAACACGTTGAGGAACGCGTCGGCGCCGGCCTCGAAGTGGCTGAACATGGGGTCGTTCGTCGTGCCGTACATGGCGGCATGGCCGTTGACCATCGTGCCGGGAGCCCTGCGTGCGGCCGGCCGCAGCGAGAGGTCATCAAGGTACACCGTGCGGCGGCTATGCGCGACCGAGGCATAGCCGAAGCCCCACGCCACGCCGCCCGGCCGGCGTCCGCGCCAGGCCTCGAGGACGGCGTCAGCGGCCTGGTCAATGAAGAAGGCCTGGTACTCCGCGCCCGGCATGCGCTCCGGAGTCTCGTAGGGGTCGGGGCCCGGGTAGAGATCGCCGCCCGCATGGGTGTGGGTGGCGTTCATGAGGATGGACTCCGCCGGGACCGACGGATCGAGGGACCGGACTTTTTCCCGGAGCTTCCGGACGAGGAACGGCCGAATGCCGATGCAGTCGCAGGAGAGGAACAGGACCGACTCGTCGCCGCGGCTGAGCGCCAGCGCGGTAACCGTCAGGGGGTCGCGGACGCCCTGTGACAGGCGCAGGTGGAACTGCCCGCGGATGGCCACGGGCCGGTCGGTGGAGACATCCCGCGCAGCCCAGCCGACGGCGAGAACGTTCGGAGAGTCATTCATGGCGGGACCCGATCTTATCGGACATCGGTTGGTTGGAACAAGGCGTTCAAGTCCTTGAGCGTTTCCTCGACCAGCTCCTGGCCGCCGGTCGAATTGACCTGGTTGCAGTACACCGTGGCGCTGTAGCCCTTGCCCCACTCGCCGCGCGCGGTGGGCAGATAGCCGCTGTACCGGCCCGCGGGTTCGGTCCCGTTGCCGGCCAACTGGACGATGAAGGTCTGCTCGGCCGGGCTGCGCGCCTGGATCCGGTGCGCGTAGTCCATG
>CAZUYI010000169.1:0-6220 GCA_964624095.1 uncultured Verrucomicrobiota bacterium
TGCGGATCAGGCGCGCGTTGTCGCGCTGGTGCAGCCCGATGCTCGGCTCGTCCAGCACGTAGAGCACGCCCACCAGGCCGGCCCCGATCTGCGTGGCCAGCCGGATGCGCTGCGCCTCGCCGCCGGCCAGCGAGCCGCTCTCGCGGTCCAGCGTGAGATAGTCCAACCCCACGTCCGCCAGGAAGCGGAGCCGCAGCCGGATTTCCTTGAGGACCTCGCGCGCCACGGCCTGCTCCGCGCCGCTCAGCGACAGGCCCTCGAACCACTCGCCGGCCGCCCGCACCGACAGGCGGCAGACGTCGGCGATCGAGCGCCCGGCGATCGTGCAGGCCAGCACCTCCGGCTTGAGCCGGGCGCCGCGGCAGTCGGCGCAGGGGCGCCGGCTCATGTACTGCTGCAGGCGCTGCTTGGTGAAGTCGCTGTCAGTCTCCGCGTAGCGGCGAGCCAGGTTGGGCAGCACGCCCTCGAACGGGCGCAGGACCTTGCGCCAGGCGCCGCGCCGCCAGTAGCCGAAGGCGATCGTCTCCGAGCCGGACCCGTGGAGCAGCACCTGCCGCACGGTCTCGGGCAGGCTGCCGAACGGGGTGCCCAGGCTAAACCCGTAATGGGCGGCCAGGGCCCGCAGCAGGGCGTTGTAGTAAATGATCAGGCGCCGCCCGCCCCGGCGCCACGCGTGGAGCGCGCCCTTCTCGATGGACAGCGAGCGGTCGGGCACCACGAGGTCCTCGTCGAACACCAGGCGCATGCCGAGCCCCGAGCAGGCGGCGCAGGCGCCGTAGGGGCTGTTGAACGAAAAGTGGCGCGGCGTCGGCGGCTCGACGCTGATCCCGCAGTCCGGGCAGGCGTGCTTTTCGGAGAAGAGCGTCTCGCGCCACGCGCCGCCGGGCTCCTGGTGCAGCGCGATCAGCACGCCGCCGCCCTGGCGTAGCGCCAGCTCGGTGGAATCCGTCAGGCGCGACCGGATCAGGCGCGTAATGATCAGCCGGTCTACCACCACGTCGAGGCTGTGCGCCTGTTTCTTGTTGAGCGCCGGCACGGCATCCAGCTCGCAGATCGCGCCGTCCACCCGCACGCGGACAAACCCCTGCCGCCGCACGGCGGCCAGCACGTCCTCGTGCTGGCCCTTGCGCCCGCGCACCAGCGGGGCGAGCAGGCTCACCTTGGTCCGGACCGGCAGGGCCAGCAGGCGCTCGACGATCTCCTCGGCGCTCTGCCGGGAAACCGGCCGGCCGCAGCGCGGGCAGTGCTGCCGCCCGATGGTGCTGAACAGCAGCCTGAGGTAATCGTGAAGCTCGGTGCTCGTGGCCACGGTCGAGCGCGGATTCGAGCCCGCCGTACGCTGCTCGATCGCGATGGCGGGCGACAGCCCCTCGATGGCATCCACGTCCGGCTTCTGCATCTGCTCGAGAAACTGGCGGGCGTAGGCCGACAGGCTTTCCACATACTTGCGCTGGCCTTCGGCGTACAGGGTGTCGAAGGCCAGCGACGACTTGCCCGAGCCGCTCAGCCCGGTAATCACGGTCAGCCGGTTGCGCGGAATCCGCACGCTGATGTTCTTGAGGTTGTGCTCGCGGGCGCCCGTGACCACGATGCCGTCTGTTGGGGACATGCCGCCTCCGCCGGTGAGGACCCATGCGCAGGAACCCATCGAACAGTGTACGCCGGGCGCGCCAAAAGGAAAATCTTATTTGGATGCCGGCTCGGCCCGTGATAGAGTGCCCGCATGCAACCGGCCAACCAACCCCGCCCCCCAGACCCCACCCGCGCGGCCCTGGCGAAGGCGCGGCGGATCGTCGTCAAGCTCGGCAGCCGGGTGCTCGTGCAGCGGACCGGCCGCCCGGACCTGCGCCGGCTGCGCGGGCTCGTGCGCGACCTGGCGCGGCTGCGGCGGGCCGGCCGCGAGGTCGTGGTGGTGACCTCCGGGGCAATCGGCGCCGGCATGCAGGCCCTGGGCATGTCCCAGCGGCCGGCGCGCCTGCCCGACCTCCAAATGGCGGCCGCCGTCGGCCAGAGCCGGCTCATGCGGCGGTACGACGACCTGTTTGCGCGCGAGCACTGCCTCGTCGGCCAGGTGCTGCTGACCCACGACGACCTGAAGCACCGGGCCCGCCACCTGAACGCGCGCCACACGATGCTCGCGATGCTGCGGGCGGGCGTGATTCCGATCGTCAACGAGAACGACGTGGTCGCCGTGGACGAGATCAAGTTCGGCGACAACGACCTGCTCGCGTCGCTGGTCGTCCAACTGGTCCAGGCCGAGCTGCTGATCCTGCTGACCACCACCGACGGGCTCCGTGCGCGCGTGCCCGGCGGGCGGACGCGGCGCGTGCCGGGCGTGGCGGCCGTCACATCCGCGGTGCTGGGCCTGGCTGCCGGCAAGGGCAGCGCCCTGTCCACCGGCGGCATGGCCAGCAAGCTCGAATCGGCCCGCGCGGCCGCCCAGGCCGGGGCCGCCGTGGTCATCGCCGACGGGCGCCGCGCGGGCATCCTGGGGGCGATCCTGGCGGGCGCCGATACGGGGACCCTGATCCCCGCCGACGCGCCAGCCGGTCCGGACGCGCTGACCGGGCGCAAGCGCTGGATCGCCTTTTTCCACAGGGCCCAGGGGACGCTGCTGATTGACGACGGCGCGCGGCGCGCCCTGGAGCAGGGCGGCAAGAGCCTGCTGGCGATCGGCATCCGGGCCGTGGAAGGCGCGTTCGAGGCCGGCGCGGCCGTGGACATCCGCGCACTCGACCGGACGCTGATTGCCCGCGGCCTGGCTTCCTATTCCGGCCGCGAAATACGGGTCATCCAGGGCCGCCGTTCGAGCGCCGTCGCCGCGCTGCTGGGCGCCGCGGCGTACGGCGAAGTCGTGCACCGGGACAACCTGGTGCTCCTGCCGCAGCCCGGCCCGTGAGCACGGCCCAGCCGGGCGCCCTATTTCAAGGGAGGCTCCGCCGGCGCCGGGGCGGCGTCGGGCGGGAGCACGGGCATATCCTCCGGCGCCACGGGGACCGGCCCGGCGGGCGCCGGCGCCCCGGGCTGAATCAACACCGCGGGCGGCAGATCATCCGACCGCGCCGGGAACGACTCCGCGGGCAGGGGTTGCCGGGAGCGCGGCACGGCAAACGGATTCTCGCGGCGGCGCGGCTCGTTGAGGTCCGAGAGCGTCAGGCCATAGCGCCCGGCCAGCCATTTCCATTCGCGGCGCGAAAACTCCAGCACGAGGTCCAGGCCGTTGATCAGGTCGGCGGTCTGCAGGCTGGTCAGGCGCGTCGGCTCCACGCCCCATCCGGATTCGCGGGCCACCAGCGGTGGGAGCACGGTATCATCGCCGACCACGACCACGTGGCGCGGCATGACCTCCGCGAAGCGCCCGTCGCGGTAATCATCGGGCGTCACGGGCTGCCAGGCATTGTGACGCCAGGCGAACAGGAGCGGATCGGCAGTCTGCGGGCCGCCGCGGCAGGCGATCAGGTCCACGCCCCGCAGGGCCACCATGTCCCGGGCCACCTGCAGGACGCGCAGGCGCGCGGGAACCACGAGCAGCACGCGGCCGCGCGGCGCGAGCTCCCGCGCCGCCGCAACCGTCCACGCCAGACCCAGACACAGTCCCACGGCCACCGCCCGGCGCCATTCGCTCCGGTTCATGATCGCCCTCCTCCGCGGCAGGTCGCCGCGATGTTCCACACCGTCACGGGTCCGGCCCGCCCCCGGCGGGAACGGGGCCCTTGACCACGCGTCACCAGCGGACAGTATACCAGACGGCGTCCGAACGGCAAGCCGCGCGTGCCGTCAGACGCGCACCATGCCCAGCAGGCGTCGCGCCCGCGCGGCCAGGTCCCGGCGGCGGATTTCGCACAGGCGGTCCAACCCGAAGGATTCGACCGCGAAAGACGCCGCCACGGTCCCGTACAACAGGGCGCGCCGCACGGCGTCCGGCGCGGAACCGCCCGCGCGGGCCAGCCAGCCCATGAACCCGCCGGCAAACGCATCGCCGGCGCCGGTCGGATCCCGCACGGCCGCCACGGGAAAGGCCGGGAGCAGCACAACGGTCCGGCGGGTCACGAGCGCGCAGCCGTGCTCGCCTTTCTTGACGACGACGCCGCGCGGGCCCCAGTCCAGGAGGCGGCGCGCTCCCTCGATCAGGGCCGGGGCGTGTGTCAGTTGGCGGAGTTCGGCGTCGTTGACCAGCAGCAGATCGATGCGGCCGATGACGCGGCGCAGCGCCGGCCGGGCCGTGCGGATCCAGAGGTCCATGGTGTCGGCTGCCACGAAGCGGGGCGCGCGTACCTGGTCGAGGACGCGCAGCTGGAGCGCGGGGGCGATGTTGGCCAGGAACAGGAACGGCGCAGCCCGGTAGGCCGGCGGCAGCTCGGGCGCAAAGTCCGCGAAGACGTTGAGCGCCGTCTCGAGCGTGCGGCGCCGGTTCATGTCGCGCGCATAGACGCCCGACCAGCGGAACGTCCGGCCCTCCGCCCGCTGCACTCCCTGCAGGTCAATGCCCAGCGCGCGGAAGCGGGCCACGGCGCGGGCCGGGAAATCGCGGCCCACCACGCCCACCATGCCCACCCGCGCCATCCGCGCCGCCGCCGCGCAGGCATAGCTGGCGGACCCGCCGAGCACGTCCCGACGCCGTTCCGCCGGCGTCGCAATGGTATCCAACCCAACCGATCCCACCACCACCAGGTCGAGCGCGGGCCGCGCGGCCTTCGAGTGCATCCGCTTTGTCCTTTCTTCCGGCCCGACGCCCGTGCCCCATGCCCTGCGCGCGGCCTTGAGTGGCAGTATGCGCCGGCGGCTGCTCCGCAGGCAAGCGATTTTTGCACCCGCGGACACTAAGCAGTTGCAGTCCACCGCCATTCTGGTATGGTGGGGACTATGAGCGCCAGTCGCCCCATAGGGATTCAGTCCGAGCGCGTCGCGCAGATCGCCTGCGCCCAGTGCCAGCAGCGCCTCGATGTCTCGCAGCTGCCGTCGTTTTCGCAGGTGACCTGCCCGGCCTGCGGACTGGCGCAGATCGTGCCGGCCCGGTTCGGGGGTTTCTGGCTCGTCGGCGAACTGGGTTCCGGGGGCATGGGCGTGATTTTTCACGCACTCGACAAGGAACTCGGGCGGCACGTGGCCTTGAAGGTCATGAAGCGCGAGCTGGGCGCCAACGCGGAATTCGTGCAGTCGTTCAAGCACGAAGCCCAGGCCGCCGCCGCCCTGAACCACCCCAATGTGGTCCAGATCTATTCGTTCGGCCAGGTCGATGGCCAGCCGTATATCGCCATGGAACTGGTCAGCGGCGGGCGGCTGGACGAGATGATTGCCGACGGCCAGACGGTCGAGGAGACACGCGCGCTCGAAATCCACCTGCAGGTGGTCGCCGGGCTCAAGGCGGCCAGCGACGTCGGCCTCGTGCACGGGGACATCAAGCCGGCCAACATCCTCTTCGGCCAGAACGGCGAGGCCAAGGTGGTGGACTTCGGCCTGGCGAGCTTCGTCGGCCAGCAGCAGGGCGGCCCGGTCTGGGGCACGCCCTACTACATCGCCCCCGAAAAAGCGCGCGGCAAGCGCGTGGATTTCCGCTCGGATATTTACAGCCTCGGCGCCACCCTCTTCCACGTGCTGACCGGCCAGCCTCCGTTTGACGGGGCCACCTCGACGGATGTGGTCATGGCGCGGCTCAGCCAGCCGGCGCCGCGCGTCAGCGAGCAGGCCCCGGCCGTGCATCCGGCCACGGACGCGCTGGTGGCGCGGATGCTCGAGATGGAACCCACAATGCGCTACCCGTCCTACCCGGCCCTGCTGCTGGACATGGAGGCGGCGCTGGCCGCGTCGCGCGCGCCGGTCAAGAAGGGACCGTCCTCCGTCATCGCCGCGGCGGCAGCCATCCGGCGCCCGCGCCTCAGCCGGCGGACCCTGGTCGGAATCGGGATCGGGGTGGCCGCCGCCGCCGTGTTGGCGGGGGTGGTCTGGGGCGGCCACCGCTACCACCTGCGCCGCCAGCAGCTCGCGGCGGAGGCGGCCGAAGAGGTGCGCTGCGCGGCCATCGTGGCGGAGGGCGAATCCGCCTTCGAACGCCTGACCGGGCTGGCCGGCGTCGTGGCGCAGCGCGCGGAAGCCCTTGCGCCCATGCTGGCCCGGATCCGCAAGGCCGCGGCCGCCGATACCAACGCCACCCCGGCCATCCTGCGCGCGGACCTGGCGGCCGACGCGCTGGCCGGGATCTTCAACGAGGTTGACGACCTGC
>CAZUYI010000170.1:0-6182 GCA_964624095.1 uncultured Verrucomicrobiota bacterium
GCCGGACTGCTTCTTGTGCTTATAATGCCCCTCGCCCAGGCCGGTGGCCGTTTCCTTGTACGAGACCTTGGGCACCTTGAACTCGGCGTCCAGGTTGCTGCGTTTCTTCATCAGCTCGTGCACGACATCGAGATGCGTATCGCCCATGCCCGAGAGCACCATCTCGCGCGTGTCCGCGCGCCGTTCCACCACGAGCGTCGGGTCGTCGTCCGCCACGCGGCTCAGCGCCAGGCCGATCTTGTCCTCGTCGGAGGCGGCGCGGGCGGAGACCGCCACGGACACCACCGGCGTGGGGAACACCACCGGCGCGAAGACCGTTTTCTGGCCCGGCGCGCACAGGGCATCGTTCAACCCGCTGGCCTTGAGCTTGGGAAGGGCCACGATGTCTCCGGCATGCGCCGCCTGAATGGGCGCCGGCTTCCGGCCCATCGGCATGAGCAGCGCGCCGACCTTCTCCTTCTGGCCGTTGGCCGGGTTGACCAGTTCCATGTCCTGGGTCAGGGTGCCGCCATACACCCGGGCGTAGGCCAGCCGGCCGGCATAGGGATCGGTGACGTTCCGCCAGATCAGGGCCACGCAGGGCGACTCCGGGGCCGGGTCAACCGGCGCGCCCGACGCGTCGTGGGCCGGGCGGTCGAGCGGGCTCGGCAACAGGCGCGCGATCCCGTCGAGCAGCTCGGACACGCCCGCCTGCTTGAGGGCCATGACCGCGAAGACCGGGACCAGGCCGCCGGCAAGCACCGCGGCGCGCAGGCCCCGCGCGAGCTCCGCCGGCGTCAACTCGGTGCCGCCCAGGAACTTTTCAAGGAGGGCGTCATCGGACTCCGCCGCCCGCTCGACGAGCGCGTTGGCATAGGCGGCCGAGGCGGGATCGCCCGCCGACGCGAGCACGTCCGCGATCCCGCCCGCGGCCGGGCACGTGACAGGCGCACACTTATCGCCCCAGGCGCCCTGGATGGCGGCCAGGACCCGAGCGAAGTCCGCATTGTCCCGGTCGAGCCCGGTGACGACGATGGCGCGCGGGAGCCCGAGTTCCTGACAGCGTTTCCAGGCGCGGGTCGTTCCGACCTGGATTCCCGCGGCGGCGTCCACGGTGATGAGGGCGGCATCGGCCACGCGGGTCGCGCAGAGGACCTGGCCGAAAAAGTCGTCGAACCCGGGCGTATCCGTGAAGGTGACCTGGGTCCGGACGCCGCCGCGCGGGGCATAGACGCCCGTAAAGCTCTGGGCATAGATGCTGATCTTGCGGCTGATTTCCTCGTCGGTGAAATCGCTCAGGCTGGTCCCGGCGCTCACCAGGCCGGGGGTGTCGGCCGCGCCCAGCTTGACCAGCAGGGCATCGGCCAGGGTCGTCTTCCCGCTGCCGGTATGCCCGACCAGTACGACATTGCGCACGTCCGCCACGGCCATATCTTTCACGCGTCACCCTCCCGTCCGTTTGACCGGCTTGCCGGGGCCGGCCCGTTGGCTGCTGAACAAACTCTGATAAATATCCGATCCCGGGTCAAATGGCAAGGCTTTGTTGCGGCGCGTTGCGGCGCGAAGCGAAGACCAGGCGCATGCCACGTCCCCCCACACGGCCGGCCGTAGGGGCTCGTATTCCGCTCTCGTCGCCCGTTATCGTTAGCCGGAAGCGGAAGAGGCGGTTGACGAAAGCGTGCGACGAGAACGGGGGACGGGAAGAGCGGGGACGATTACGATTAGGATTACGATTACGAGTTCGATTAAGCAGCGATCCCGACCCCGACCCCGATTTCGGATTCCTCTTTCCGTGTATTCCGTGTGTTCCGTGGTAAAAACTCTTCTTCCACGGATTATGACCACGATCCTCCCGGGGCTGGTCGGAGTCGCCGCGGCCGCCGAGGCGGCGTCCGCACCTCCCACAAGGACAAGGATATCGCGCGCGAGCGGTAGGAAAGGCGGCCCCGAAGGCTCGCCTGCCTGGCGGCGGGCAGGGCCGCCGCGACGCGTCCGTTCCCGCAGTCGCCATGAACGGCGGGGCTGTGCCCGGATTGGAACCGCCGGATGGCACGTGTTTTCGCTTGACTTGCACCGGCCTTGCCGTAGGGTATACGGCTTACCGGGCGGGCTCATTCAACGGCCGCCCGGCCGAGGAGCCAACCATGATACACGTCGTGCAGGTAGGCCTGGGCCCCCTGGGGCAGAAAGCCGTGCGCTACGCCCTTGCGCGCGGCACGATCCGGATTGTCGGGGCGGTGGATCCGGCGCCGGACAAGGCCGGGCGCGATCTCGGCGAACTCTGCGGGCTGAAGCCGCTGAAACTGATCGTGCGGCCGACCCTGGCCCAGGCCTGCCGCGGCCGGAAGCCGGCGGTCGCCGTGCTGACGACCGTCTCGAGCCTCGCGCGCCTCGAGGCGCAAGTGCTCGAACTGGCCGGCGCCGGGCTGCACATTGTCTCGACCTGCGAAGAGCTCTCTTTCCCCTGGAAGACCGCGCCGGCCCTGGCCCGGCGCCTGGATGCCGCCTGCCGGGCCCGCGGCGTAGCCTGCGTGGGCACGGGCGTCAACCCGGGCTTCCTCATGGATTATCTCCCGGCCGTCCTCACCGCCGTCTGCCAGAAGGTGGACCGGGTCCGGATCCAGCGCTTCCAGGACGCCGCCCCGCGCCGCGTCCCGTTCCAGAAGAAAATCGGCGCCGGGCTCTCGCGCGCCGCCTTCCTGGCCAAGGTGCGCGACGGGTCGCTCCGGCACGTCGGGCTCACCGAGTCCATGCACATGCTGGCCCATCACCTCGGCTGGCCGCTCGACCGCACCGCGGAATCGCTCCGGCCGATCCTCGCCGGGCGCGACATCCGCACCGGGTACGTTCCCATCCGGCGCGGCCAGGCCTGCGGAGTCGAGCAGATCGGCCGCGGCTACCGGGGCGGCCGCGAGGTGCTGCGGCTCCATTTCCGCGCCGCGGTCGGCGAGCCGGAGTCCTTCGACAAGGTGGAGATCGTCGGCGAGCCCTCGTTCACCACGGTGATTCCCGGCGGCGTGAACGGCGACGTCGCTACCTGCGCCATTACGCTCAATGCCATCCGCTCGATCGTGCGCGCCGCGCCCGGCCTGCGCACCATGGTAGACCTGCCGCCGGTCGGCTACACGGCGGCATTCTGAAGAAAGGTCCCCGATGTTTGACGGAGCCTTTACCGCCCTCGTGACGCCATTCACCCGGGAGGGCAGCCTGGATTTCGGCGCCTTGAAGGCGCTGATCGAGCGGCAGATCGAAGCCGGCGTGGACGGGCTCGTTCCCGTCGGCACCACCGGCGAGTCGCCCACCCTCGACCACGACGAGCACCGGCGCGTCATCGAGGCCGTCGTCGAAGCCTGCCGCGGGCGGGTCAAGGTCATTGCCGGCACCGGGGCAAACTCGACCCGCGAGGCGCTCGATCTGACCGGGTTCGCGCTGCGGGTCGGCGCCGACGCGACGCTCCAGGTGGCGCCCTACTACAATAAGCCGAACCAGGAGGGGCTGTACCGCCATTTCAGCGAGATCGCCGACCTCGGCCTGCCGGTCGTGCTGTACAACATTCCGGGACGCTGCGGCGTGGAGATTGCCCTGGACACCGTGGCCCGGCTGGCGGCGCACCCGAACGTCCGGGCGATCAAGGAGGCGGCGGGCAGCGTCCAGCGCGTGAGCCAGATCCTGGACCGGTGCGCGCTGACCGTGCTCTCGGGGGACGATCCGCTGACGCTCCCGATGATGGCCGTGGGCGCCCGGGGCGTGATCAGCGTGGCCGCGAACGTGGCGCCCCGCCCGGTGGCGGAGATGGTGCATGCCGCGCTGGCCGGCCGCTGGGACGAGGCACGGCGCCTGCACCAGGCGCATGCCCGGCTCTTCCAGCACATGTTCCTGGACACGAATCCCATCCCGGTCAAGGCGGCGCTGGCCCTGATGGGGCACATCGAGGAAACGTACCGCCTGCCGCTGTGCCCGATGGCCGCCGCGCTCAAGGAGCAATTGGCCGGCACCCTGTGCGCGGCGGGCCTGCTCTGAGTCCCGACGAGCCGGAGCCCTCTCCCATGCCGACTCCCGTACGCGATTCCGCCCCGCTGGCTCTCGCGCTCTTCGGCGCCGCCGGCCGGATGGGCCAGGCCTTGATCCGCTGCGCAGCGCGGTCGCCCGCCTGGCGCGTGGTCGCCGCCGTCGAGGCCCCGGACTGCCCGCTGATCGGCACGGACGCCGGCCGGGCGGCCGGCGGGCCGGACCTGGGCGTCGCGCTCGCGGCGGATGCCCGGGCGGCGGCCCGCCCGGCCGCCGTCCTGATTGACTTCAGCGCGCCCGCGGCCGCGGCCCGGCACGCCGCGCTGGCCGCCGAGCTTGGCCGGCCGATGGTGATCGGCACCACCGGGCTGAACGCGGCGGAATCCGACGCCGTGCGCCGGGCGGCCGAGCGCATCGCCGTGGTCTGGGCGCCCAACATGAGCGTGGGTGTGACCCTGCTCTGCGCCCTCGTCGAGCAGGCGGCCCGGCTCCTGGCCGACTACGACCTGGAAATCGTGGAGTTGCACCACCGCCACAAGCGCGACGCGCCCAGCGGCACGGCCCTGTGCCTGGCCGAGACGGCCGCCGCGGCGCGCGGCGTCCCGCTCGAGGCCGTCGCGGCCCACGGCCGGCACGGGCTCACGGGCGAGCGGCCGCCGGGCCAGATCGGGCTCCACGCGCTGCGCGGCGGCGACGCGGTCGGCGAGCACACGGTGCTCCTGGCCGGCAGCGGGGAACGGATCGAGCTGACGCACCGCGCGTCGAGCCGGGACTGCTTCGCCGAGGGCGCCCTGCGCGCTGCCGCCTGGGTGGCGGCGCAGCCGCCGGGCCTGTACGGCATGCGGGACGTGCTGGGGGGGTGCGCCTGAGATGGAGATCGGACTCAGCCTGGGCAGCAACATGGGCGACCGGCTGGTGGCGCTCCAGCGGGCGCGCGCGGCGATTCTTGCACAGGCCGGCATGGACCTCGAGGGGCAGTCGCCGGTCTACGAAACCGAGCCGGTGGACGTGCCCGCCGAGTTCCGCGCCCATCGGTTCCTGAACGCCGTGCTGATCCTGGAAACCCTCGTGCCCATTCGCCAGATGCTGCACCTGTTCCAACGGATCGAGCAGCAGCTCGGGCGGCAGCCGGACCCCGCCGCCTACCGCCCGCGTCCGCTGGACATTGACATCGTCTATGCGGGCGCGCTGGACGTCCGCGAGCCGGACCTGGAAATCCCGCACCCGCGCTGGGCGCGGCGCCGGTTCGTGCTGCAGCCGCTCGCCGACGTGAGGCCGGACCTGGTCCTGCCCGGCCAGACGCGCCCGGTATCGGACTTGCTGACCGCCCTCGACGACCCCCACGCCGTAACGCTGTTCGCCACGACATGGTGACGCCTATGCCCCCGACACCGCCCGCCCGATGGAACGCCGTCCGCATCCGGACGCTCAAGGGCCGGACGCCCTTTGCCTGCCTGACGGCCTACGACTGTACGACCGCGCGCCTGGCGGACGAGTGCGGGATTCCGCTGCTGCTGGTGGGCGACTCGCTGGCCACGGCCGTGCTGGGCTACGCCGACACCCTGCCCGTGACCCTCGAGGCCATGCTGCACCACACCGCCGCCGTGGCCCGCGGCACGGCGTCCGCGCTGGTCGTGGCCGACATGCCCTTCATGAGCTACCAGGTATCCACCGCGCAGGCGCTCGAAAACGCCGGTCGGTTCCTCAAGGAAGCTGGCGCCGGCGCCGTCAAGCTCGAGGGCGGCGCCTTCCGCGCGCCCGTGGTCCGAACGCTCGCGGACAATGGGATCCCCGTGCTCGGCCATATCGGGCTCACCCCCCAGAGCGTCCACGCCCTGGGCGGCTACAAGGTTCAGGGCAAGCAGCCGGCCGAGGCCCGCCGGCTCCTCGAGGATGCCGCCGCGCTCGCCGACGCCGGCGCGTTCGCGCTCGTGCTCGAGTGCATGCCGCCCGACGTCGCGAGCGCCGTCACGGAGGCCATCCCCATTCCCACCATCGGCATCGGGGCCGGCCCGCACTGCGACGGGCAAATCCTGGTCTGCCATGACATCCTGGGCCTCTCCGGAGAACGGGTCCCCAAATTCGTCAAGCGCTATGCCGACCTCGCCGCCGCCACGCACACGGCTTTCGCGGCCTACAAGGCGGACGTCGAGGCGGGGCGGTTTCCCGCCCCGGAGCACTGTTACAAGCCGGGG
>CAZUYI010000171.1:0-5167 GCA_964624095.1 uncultured Verrucomicrobiota bacterium
TCCCGATCACCAGGTTGGCCTCCAGCCGGTAGGTGTTGGAAGCCGGGTCATAGGACATCCGGTTCCAGCCGTTGGACCGGTCGGCCTCGCACAGCATGGCGAGCGTGGCGGGCTGGTCTTCCTCCGGGAAGTCCTGCACGCACACGGCATTCAGGGCGGCGTCGTAGGTGATGCCGGCGGGCGCCGCCCGCGACGCCAGCATGACCAGCGCGGCCAAGGCCGGTCGTATCCTGTTCATGGCGTATCCCTCCCCATTCATGCGGTCGAGGCCGGCGGCGGGCGCCGCCCGGCCATCATTGGAAAATCACCCGGCCCCAGCGGCTCTGGTCGTGTATCTTGCCCCTGCCCTTTTTCCGGCCCGGCACCGAACTCCAGGCGGCCGGCTCGAGCAGCCGGCCGCGCACCTCCCGGAAGAAGTTGGCTTTCGCCCGCGCCAGCGTGCCGGCGGCGCCCAGCGGCGCACGGGGCGCCTTCACGAGCGCCGTCCAATAGCCGGGATACGTTTGGCAGACCACTTCTTTTCCCGTGTTGAAGGCGTCGTCCACGATGCCCGCCCGTACCCGCTGGTCCGAGCCCGCACCCCTGGTGTTCGTGCGCAGTTGATAGTAGAGGTTCTCGTCGGCGTCCGGCTGGAACACGATGCCCAGCACGTCCCCGTCCGCCCCGCCCGCCAGGATGGCGCCGGGGTCCGCGTCCGCGCAGATGAATCCGAAGTAGAGATGGCCCTCGTCGTAGCCTGCCTTGACGACCGTCTGGTTGAGCGTATGCCGGGCGCCGTCCAGGGTCAGGAACTCGGCCGAGGCCGGCGCGTTCCGCCACTCGGGCGCGTTCACGATGTCCGCCTGCATGTCCGCGCCCTCCAGCTTCACGGCCGTCAGCTCGGGCAGCGCCAGGGCGTCCGCGCGCGCCGGGACCGTCACCGCCTCCGGCAGGAAGGCCGCCATGACCGCGGCTTTCTCCAGGTACGCCTTCCAGTACCGCCAGAACATCGGCGTCTTCAGCAGCGCCCAGGCCGCCGCGTAGTCGTTGCCGGCCAGCCGCGCCGATGCCTGGTCCGTCACGCCCCGCATAAACGCGCGGTCGTCGGGCGAGAGCACCCGCTTGACCTTCGGGTCCTCCAGCAGCGCGTTCACCCGGCCGATAATCCCGTCGCGCAAAAAGGACAGTTCCCGCGCCCCGATCGGTCCCGTCCGGACCGACACGACCTTCAGGTCTCCGGACTCGACCCGCCAGGCCGCCAGCCCGAACGGCGCCAGCGAGACCTTTAGCTCGACCGTTCCGCCCGGCGCGGCGTCCGTGCCGTCGGCCACGTTCACGACCTTGCCGCCGGCGGCGACGGCGATGACGCCGTCCATCGCCCAGAATCCCGGGTTGGCCGCGTACAGCCAGGACTGGCCGTCCTTCGACAGGCTCCGGATGGCGAGGTTGCTGTTCAGGCCGGTGTCCAGCTCGGTCTTGAAGGTATCCCGCGGCAGGCGCGTGTAGATCCGCATGATCTCGCGGATGGCCTGCTCGTGACCGCCGTTCAGCGCGGCGTCCACGAACCCCGTGAACAGGTATTCCGGGTCGCCGGTAATCAGGCCCTGGATCAAGGCCTCGCGGGCATGGAAGGCGCCGGGTTGCGGCGAGCTGCGGGTCATCCGCGTTGCCTTCAGCCAGTCGCCCCGCGGCTCCGGCGCCTGGTTCACGCCCTCGTCCCAGGAGGTCCGGCACAGCACGCCGCGGTGCGGGAAGGCGTTCAGCAAGGCCGCGTATTCCTCGTTCTCGCGGGTAACCCATATCTCGGGCATCTGCGCGCCCAGGGTGAGGCCCGGGATCGTCGAGCGGCCTGTCGTCGTCCACGAGACCGTCCAGCGCACCAGCGCCACGCCCTCGACCCGGCCCAGCCGGTCTATGTCGAACCCGTACTCCTTGATAAACTCCTTGAGCGGCTTGCCGGATTCGAGCGCCTTGCCGAAGAACTGCGGCTCCTCGAGCCCGATCGTGTTCACCAGCCGCAGGTCCCCGCGCCGGCTCCTGATCCGGCCCGCCGCCTCGCCCAGGAACCCGGCCAGCCGCTCGTTCCGCCAGGCCAGGAACCGGTCCCGGTACATCGGGTGGACGCCGATCAAGCCGGCGCGCTTGGCGAACCGGCCCGGATCCCGCGGGTCAACCCCGATATCGAGCCCCGTGTCTTCGGCAAACAGGCGGAAGGTCAGGTCGTCGTAGCTGTAGGCCAGCGGGTCCCAGCCGGTATCGGTCCAGGCGGGAATCCCGCTGACGTACCCGCCGCCCTGGCACGGGCTGAGCATGTTGAACACCCCGCGGTAGTGCTCCAGGTCGCCGAACGCGTCGTCCATGTACTGCAGCACCCGGAAGAACTCGCGCTGCCAGTCCGGCGCCAGCCAGTTGGGCGAGAAGAAGAGCTGCTCGCCGAGCGAGTTGACCACCCACACGCTCTCGGCGCCCTTCTTCACCGCCGCCGTGTGGGCGGCGCTGCGCACGCCTTCGGCTTCCATGAACTCGATGCCCGCGTAGAAGGCGATGCCGTTCGCGTCCAGGGTGTTGGCCAGCACCGACCGGATGCAGGGCACGACGCTGGAGCACACCCGCTCGTGATAAAAGGGGACGAACGGATAGTTACGCGGGCTGTACTGGTAGCACCCCATGATATGGGTGTTCTGGCCGCAGAACTTCAGGTACTGCGCATATTTCTCCGCGACGTCCTGCAGCGCCGCCAGCTTGATCAGGTGAACCTGCATGAACGGCAGCGCCGAAAAGTTCGTCCGGGAAAAGCTTTCCAGGAACGCGGGGCGGAATGACCGGGCGAACCCGTTCACGGCGCCGGCCACCGCAAGGTCCCGTTCCGTATGAATGCCGAACTCACGCTCCCGCCCCGATCCCGCCGAGACCAGGTCGCCCTTCACGTGGTACAAGGTCGCCGACTTCACGGCCGCCGGCCAGCCGGACTGGATGTTCTGGATGTCCAGGGTCGCGGGGCCGCTCGGGGCTCCGAACAGGAACGACAGCGTCTGCATCCTGCCGGTCGTGAAAAACTTGCCGCCTGTTTCCGCCCCGACTCCGATGATCGGGGCGCTGTCTTTCGAGATGAGCACGGACAGGCAGCGCTCGGCGTTGTCCGGGTACTCCACCTCGCACAGGTAAAAGTCGCCCGGATGCTTGAACTCCACCCGGTAGCTCATGAACGAGCCCCGCGACCGGCCGTCCATTTCCCGGTAGGTCAAGCCGTCCTGCGTCACCACCCGCGGCTCGGTGACCCAGGCGGGCTTGCCGCCGTCCCGCGAGACCTCGACGCTCGGGCGCGAGGCGTCCGGCCGCGTGAAATCAATCACGCACTCGCGTTCCAGGTCGAGCCCCTCCTTGACGTCCCGGCACGCGACCTCCTTCAGGGTCAGCCGCCGGAGGACCATGAGCGGCTCGAGCGGCCGCTCCTCGATGACCTGTCCCGCCCCATCCCGCAGCGACAGGGCCAGGGTATACACGCCCGCCTTCAGGAGCCCGGGCTCGAGGGTGAACACCAGCGAGCCGCCCTCCCGGGCGCCTTCCTTGAGTTCGCCGGACCCCGCCGGCTCGCAGTGCCCGTACGCGTCCGACCGGGCCAGCTCGAACGCGACCGCCGGCGAGCGGGCGGCCAGCCCGGCGGGAATCCGGACCAGAATCCGGGCCGGCTGGTCGTCGCGGAACGACAGGTCCTTGCGCCCCGGCTGGGACACCTGCAGGCAGCCCGTCCAGGCGGGCAGCTTGGCGTGGAACCCGGCCAACGGGACCTGGCCGAGCACCTGGTTGGTCGACCACCCCGCGGCCGCGAAGCCGGGCCGGCTCCAGCCGTCGGCCGCCTCCGGGCTGTATTGCCAGGCGCCGTCGGTGCGCAGGGGCGCCGCCTCGCCGGACTCCATGATCACCGCGCCGCTCGCAAAGATAAACGGGGCCGCGTCTTCCCGGCGGTAGCCATGGAACCCGATGCAGTTCGTGCCCGGCTGCAGGTACGGCCCGATGTCCACCGGCTGGGCTTCGTACATGCCCACGCTCAGGGCGGTGCGCTCCACACGCCGGCCGTTGACGAAGAGCTCGCAGCGCATGCCCATGAGGGCGTCGCTGGCATTCATCGCCCCCACGTTGACCACCGCCCGCCAGACCGGGCCCGCGGGCACGGTGAACTCACGCCGGGCATACCCGCCGTGAAACATCTCGACGAACCGGATTTCCGCGAGTTCAAAACGGGCGCCCGGCTCCGCCTCCAGCTTGAGCCCGAGCCCGTCCGCGTCCACGCCCGCGAGCCGCACGCCCTCGGGCGCCAGCGTGAGATCCTGCCAGGCGCCGGGCGCCAGTGTGGCCGGCCGATAGTCCAGGACCGCGCCGCGCCTGCCGCGCACCGGAGCGCCGTCCCGCGACCAGCTCACCAGCGACCACGCGCTCGTCGTGCCGCCGGTTTGCCGGACCTTCAGGCTCACGTGCGTGGTCGCGGCCGGAATGCTCTCGATCTCCTTCAGCGGCTGGCGCCCCCCAACGTTGCCCCAATCCAGAAGCACCGTGTTGCTCGCGGCCGTGAAACACAGGGCGCCGTCCCTGACCTCGACGTCCGCCGCGTTCTCGAAGCCCGTGATGTTCGCCTGCTTGTCCCCGGCCTTGAACACCACCACGTTCGAACTCCACGGCATGACCAGCGAGCGCGTCCCGCCATAATACTCCTCCAGCCCCGAGCGGTAGGATTCCGGCGGCGGGACCCGGTCCACCCACGCCTCCGCCCGTTGCGCCCAGCCCCACACCATGCCGATCGCGCCGGCCGCCGCCAGCCGCCTCGTTGCCGCCCGTAGTGTTCCCATGGGTTTGATCTCCTGTGTGCCTGAATGAGGATGGCCCGTTTTTCCCGATTGCCGGCGCCCGCCGGCCGGGATCACCGCAATTTGAACAGCGATCCGGCCGGCACGAACTCGTAGGCCCCGATATCCACACGGCGGCTGAACGGATCCACCCGCCCGTTCCCGTCCAGGTCCGACGTCCCCTCCATCCACCCCGCGTTCAGCCCGGCATTGATGCAGAGCGACGCCGCGCCCAGCCGCCAGTCGCCGTTCGCCGGGTCCTTGAAGTCCGGGTAATCCGTAAAGAAACCCGACCCCTCCATGCCATTCGTGCTCCCCGCGCAGCAGTTGGTGAAGGTCCCGCCGGG
>CAZUYI010000171.1:5177-6167 GCA_964624095.1 uncultured Verrucomicrobiota bacterium
CGCCCAATCGTGGTACGCGGCATTATTTGCCAGGTTCGAATAGAGGATCGTATTGACGATGCTGTTCGTCCAACGGCTGAAGATGCCGCCGCCATAGGTTGCGGGGAGGCGATTGCTGACGATCGTGCAGTTTTCCACCAATGATCGCGTGCTTTCGGTCACTCCGCCCCACAGGCAAATCCCGCCGCCATAGGAGCCGGAGCACACATTGCGGGTGACCAGGCAATTCCGAATCGTCATCCTGGATTCCAGGGCTTCAATGCCCCCGCCATTCGACGCTGAGGAGTTCTCGCTAATCACGCACCGCTCCACCGTGGAACTGCTTTGCACGCAAGACAGTCCACCGCCGCCATACGGAGCCGAGTTGGAGCTGATCGTGCAGTCCGATACATCCCCACCCGTTGACCACAGATAGATCCCGCCCCCGCGTTTTACCCCGGTCCCGGGCACGACGTTACCGCTGATCGTGGCGCAGTTCCGCACGGATCCTTTTTCCACGGCGATCCCAGCGCCCCATTCGCCGGCCTTGTTGAAGATGACAACACAGTTCGAGAGCACGGAGTCGGACACAAGGTTGACGCCGCCGGCGCGCCCTTTGCCGGCCTCCACGGCGGCATTGTTGCTGGCTATGGTGCAATGCGTCGCGAGGGCGCCACTCGAGAGGTACAGCCCGCCTCCGTAATTGAGGCCGCCGGCTCGTATCACGCAATTATTGCTGACGACGCAGTTGGAAATCACGCTGGCGCCCGACAGCCAGACCCCGCCTCCGTAGGATAAGCCCAGGTTATCGCGGATGGACGGGCAATCCACGAGCCTCCACCCGGACCCATAAAGAGCCGCGCCGCCGCCGCCGTGATCGGTTGTGTTGGTCGCGGTGTTGCCCGCAATCACGCAGTTCGAGACAACCCCCACTCCGCCGGACTTCCCGCAAACCCCGCCGCCCGAATAAAAGGCTTTATTGCCGGTCACCGTGCAGTTCAGGACCTGGCC